>JBKPBB010000090.1:0-6089 GCA_046744245.1 Thermodesulfobacteriota bacterium | reverse complement strand
CGAGGTCATACCGTGACCGCCCCGAAGATCTCGGCGTTGTGCTCGCCGAGCTTCGGCGCGCCGCGGCGGATCGCGGGACGCTCACCATCGAACAGCGCGAATCCGCCGGGGAACTCGACGCTCTTCGCGTCGATGTCGACGCGCTGCCAGAAGTCGCGCGACCGCAGCTGCTCGTCGGCGTACACGTCGGAGGCGTCCGCCGCCGGATAGCCGAGCATGTTGCGCTCGATCACGCCCGCGAAGAACTCGCGCCGCGTGAGCGTCGCGAGGAAGGCCGCGACCTCGACCTCGAGTGCGTCGACCTCCGCCTGTGAGAGCGTGCGGTTGTCGAAGCGCTCCCACTCCATCGCGGCAAAGCGCGGACCGAGCGCGCCGCGATCCCGCATCCACTGCGTGAGCATCCGGCCGGTGTGCCGGCCGATCGGGCCGCCCTGGATCGCGAAGCTCACGTAGCCGTCGGCGCAGGCCCAGATGTTCCGGAAGCGCGCGCCGACGATGCTGCGGCCCAGGAGGAACGCGCCGAGGCGCTGATGCTCCTCGTGCCCGACGTCCCAGTGCACGGACGCCGGCGGGTGCACCGTGACCATGCTCGCCTGCCCCGAGACGTCGACGCGCTGCCCGCTGACGCGCGGCCGTGCGCGCAGCGCGAAGAGCGCGCCCATCGCGGCCTGCATGCCGGTCCAGAACGGAGACTGCGGGAGCGTCGTGCGCAGCGGCGCGCGGTCGGGCTCGCCCGCGAGCGAGAGGCTGCCGCTCGCCGCGGTCACCTCGAGGTCGGATGCCGGCACGCCGGCGCGCGGACCCGAGAGTCCGTACGGCGTCACGTTCACGACGACGAGCCCCGCGTTTTGAGATCGGGCGATCGCCTCGTCGACGATCGCATCCGGTTGGATCAGCACGTCGGCCCGCGTGACGAGGTCGCGCAAGCGCTCGCGGTCCTTCGTCAGGTCGAACGTCACGCCGCGCTTGTTGACGTTGAGCGCGATCCAGAGCAGCCCGCGGTCGGGACCCGGAAGGTCGTCGATGAACGGCGGGACGGAGCGCACGGGATCGCCGGTCGGCCGCTCGACCTTGACCACGTCGGCGCCGAGGTCCGCCAGGATGCGCGCGGCGTGCGCCGCCGCGGAGGAGCCCCACACGTCGTCGCCGGAGAGCTCCACGACGCGGAGACCCGCGAGCGGCGCGGTCACCCTACCGGCCGGTGCGGGCGAGGACCTCCGCCCAGGACTGGGTCTTCATGAGCGCCTTGCCCTTCGCGATCTCCTCGTCGCCGAACCACTTGCTGACGTCGACCTTGTCGATCGGATAGACGGGCCGCATGAAGTCGTTCTCGTAGCCGAAGGGCACCGTGGCGTCGATCGCCATGCCGCCCTCGAAGCGCGTGTTCATGGCGGTCCACTGCGCGTTTCCCGCGGTGAGCCGCTGCTCGGGGATGAACGTCTGGCCGGCGCCCCCCGGCACCGGACTCCATACATCGTCGCGCGGGTTCACGCGCGTCGTGAGCGACCAGATGATGTCGTCCATCGAGTAGATGTCGACGTCGTGGTCGACCGCGATGCAGAGGCGCAGACCCGAGGAGCACGCGAACGCCGCGGACAGGAAGTTGCGCACGAAGCCGTCGTCGGTCTTGAGACGCTTCTTCACCTGCAGGATCGCGCCGGCCCAGTCGGTCATCGGGAACGGGATGTTCACGTCGTTGATGAGTCCGGGTTGGATGCGCTCGCACAGCTCGAAGAACGCGGCCTCGCGCACCGTCGTGTCGATGTTGTTGCAGTCATACATGTGCACGCCCATCGGATAGATGAACGGCCGCTCCGATCGCTTTCGCATCGTGATCGCGGTGACGTGGAACGTCGGCGCCTTGTAGGCCTTGCCCATGTACCCCGCCCACTCCGGGTGGAAGTGGAAGCGGCCCTGGATGTCGGCCTTCTCGGACTCCGCGGTCTCGTAGCGCTTGTCGCGCGGGTGCAGGTAGCCCTCGAGCGAGTACTCGGCGTCGGCGACGGCGTACGCGTCGACGGTCGCCGCCTTCACCAGACGCATCGGGAAGCCCTGGACCGCGCCGGCCGCCCCGAGCTCATCCCCGCCTCGGGGCAGCACGACGTAGTCGAACCCACCACCAGCGAGAAGGGTCGCCGCGGCCGGTAGGCCGAAGTTGACGGTGAGCGGGACCGGCTCGTCCTTGTAGTACTTGGTCATGACCTGCCACATGTGCGAGCCGGGCGAGATCTGGAACGTGCCGACGTTGCCCCAGCGGAAGTTCATGCGGTTGTAGCCGATGTGGCTGCCGCCCCAGAACTTGTCGCCGACCACGACGCTGTTGCCGGAGCCGATCGTGATCTCCGACTCGAGGTGCGTGTGCCGGATCGGCAGGATGTACTTGTTCACGTCGAGGTCATCGGTGATGACCTCCTGCATGACCGGCGCGTCGGCCTGGCTTACGACCTCGCTCTTGATCGGGTGCGTGAGCGCCTCGGAGAGCTTGCGCGTGCGCGCCGTGCGGTCCTCCCAGCCGAAAATGCGGTCGACGATGTCCATGTTGGCGAAGAAGTTCGTGATCGCGCGGGCGTGCGGGAAGCCCTTCACGTTGTTGAAGAGGAGCGGATAGCTGCCGTCGAAAGTCTTCTGGATCCCGGTGAGCTGCAGGTCGCCCGAGACCTCCGTGTCGGTCTCCATGAGCAGGCCCTCGCGGCGCAGCCACTCGATCGTCGCCGGCAGAGAGCGCAGCGCGTCCTTGGGAGCTGGCGCGACGTCCTTCGGGTCCCTCAGCGCGCGCTTCTTCTGGGCAAGCTCTCTCGTGGCCGTCGCCATTTTCAACCCCCGGGAAACAAACTTAATTTGGCTGGACCAATGGTATGACCATTCAGCCGAGCGGACAAGCGCGGCTCAGGGGCAGGCTCCGGCGTAGGTCGTGTTCGCGAACTCCTCATAGGTGATCGCCTTGGTCGTGAGCTTGTAGTCGGTCGCGATCTTCATCTCGATGTCGAACCCGGACCGGCTGATGCAGCCGTTGCCGAAGCCCGACTTGATGTGCTGGATCACCTTGGCCACCAGCGCCTTGTCGAAGCCCTGGAACTGCTGCGCCGTCTGCGCGTTGCCCATGATCAGGTCGGCCAGCTGCTCGGGCGTCGACGAGCGGATGAGGTCCAGGCCCTTCTTCTGGACGTTCACCATGCGCCGCGCCAGGTCGGGCTTCGCCGCGATGACGTCCTCGCGGGTCACCAGGGCGAGCGCGTCGGCCTTGTCGGAGCCGACCCACTCCTTGTGGGTCCCCGGCGCGTACGGGTCGAGGATGTACACGCCGACACCGTCGGCGATGACCTTGGTGCCGATCGGCTCGAACGAGGCGATCGCGTCGACGCGGCCCGACTGCAGCGCCGTGTAGAAGACGGCGTTGTCGCCGCCGAGTGACACGAGCTCGACGTCCTTGTCCGGATCGAGCCCGGCCTTCTTCAGGTAGACGTTCGCGAGCGCCCACGTGCCTGACCCCGGCGTCGTGTACCCGATCTTCTTCCCTTTCAGGTCCTTGACCGCCTTCACCTGATCCTTCAGCTGCGAGCGGATGACGAGGCCGAAGATCTCCTGGTCGTGCAGCTGCGCGATGACCTTGAACGGCGAGCCGGCGATGCGCGCGAGCGGGACGTGTACGAACGCGTACAGGCCCCAGTCGTACTGCTTGGCGATCATCGCCTGCCGCAGCGTGCCGCTCGAGCCGATGACGAGCTCCTTGAGCTCGATGTTCTCTTCGCCGAAGTAGTCCTTCGCGATCGCGACGAGCGTCGGCAGGTTCAGCTCGGTCGAGTTGATGCCGGTGAGCGTCACCACGTCCTTCGGCGGCTTCGGGGTAGCCGCCGCACTGGCGGACGCGGGTGGCGCCGCGGTCGGCGACGGTGCGGCGGTGCCGCCACCGCAGGCGATCGCGACCAGACCGAGCGACAGCGCGAGTGTGACCAAACGACGCATCGTCAACTCCTCCCTTAGCTCGTGAGAACTGCCGACGGTCGCCAGCGCAGCAGGCGCGCCTCGACACGTTTTGCGATCTCGACGAGCGTGACCGAGAACACCATGAGGATCAGCAGGATGAGGTATACGCGCTTGGTGTCCAGCAGGCCGGCCGAGAGGCTCAGGCGGTAGCCCAGACCGACCGACGCACCGACGAACTCCCCCACCACCGCGCCGGTGAGCGCGAAGCTCACGCTGGTCCGCAGCGCGGCGAAGATCCAGCTGAAGACGGACGGCAGGACGACGAAGCGCGCGAGGTGCACGCGGCCGCCGCCCATCACCTGCACCACCTTCACAAGCTCGGGATCGACGGAGCGCACGCCCAGGAAGGTGTTGAAGAAGACCACGAAGAAGACCGTGAAGAAGGCGAGCGCGATCTTCGACGCGATCCCGAGGCCGAGCCACGGCAGCAGGATCGGCGCGACGGCGATGCGCGGCAGCGAGTTGAGCGACACGAGCACGGGCTCGAGGACCTCCGCCGCGCGCCGCCAGTAGCCGAGACCGAGGCCGAGCGCCGCGCCACCGACGATGCCGAGCACGAGACCGATCATCGCCTCCGTGAGCGTCGTCGATAGGTCTCGCCAGAGCAGGCCTGACGCCGCATAGGGCCCGAGCTCCGCGAGCGACTCCGACGGTCGGGCGAGGATCGCCGGGCTCACCATGACGAGACCGAGACCGAAGCCGCCGCTGACCAGCTCCCACGCCGCGAAGATCGCGAGGATGAGCGCGGCACGCTTGAGCGCGAGCGACGCGGTGCGGCTCATGCGCGGAACTCGTCGCGCAGCGCCTGCCAGATCGTCGTCTCGAGCTTCGCGAACTCCGGCGAGCCGCGCAGTGCGAATGCGTCGCGCGGATAGGGAAGCGGGATGTCGAACACCGCCTTCACCGCGCCGGGCCGGCGCGACAGAACGACGACGCGCTGCGCGAGGATGATCGCTTCGGCGAGGTCGTGCGTGACGAAGAGGATCGTGCGCGGCGTGAGCGACCAGATCCGCAGCAGCTCCGACTGAAGGATCATGCGGTTCTGCGCGTCGAGCGCGCCGAACGGCTCGTCCATGAGGATCGTCTGTGGGTCGTACGCGAGCGTCCGCACGAGCGCGGCGCGCTGGCGCATGCCGCCGGAGACCTGGTGCGGGTAGTAGCGCTCGAACCCGGCGAGCCCCGCCATCTCGATGAGCTGTCGCGTGCGCGCCTCCCGATCGGCGGAGCTGACCCCGCGGATCACGAGGCCGACCGCCACGTTCTGCGCGAGCGTCTGCCAGGGAAGGAGCGCGTCGCGCTGGAAGACGTAGCCGAGGTTCGCGTCGCGTCGCGACCGGCCGCGTAGCGCCGCGCCGTCCACGGCGATGCGTCCGCCGATCTCGCACTCCGCGGGGTCGAGCAGGTCCGCGATGGCCGAGAGCAGCGTCGATTTCCCGCAGCCGCTCGGCCCGACGATCGCGACAAACTCGCCGCGCCGGACCTCGAGGCTCACCTCGCGCACGGCTTCGACGCCGGCGCGGAATCGAACGCTCACGTGATCGAGCGAGACGCTCATCCGCTAGCGCGGGGCGACACGCACGTCCACGAGCACCGGACGCCCCTCATCCACGGCCTTGAGCGCGCGCGCGAACGTCGGCGCGAGCTGCTCGGGGTCCTCGACCGGTCCGATCCCCTCCGCGCCGAGATCCCGCGCGAGGCTCGCGAAGTCCACCGGCGGATCGTCGAGGCGCTGCCCCACCCAGCGATTCTCGATCGGCCGCGAGCGCACGCGCGCGACGTGCTCCTGGTGCTCCTCGTCGTTGTAGTACGAGCGATTGTTCGCGATGACGAACAGGACCGGGATGCGGTGGTGCGCCGCGGTCCAGAGCGCGGTCGGCGCCGCGAGCAGCTCGCCGTCGCCGATGACCGCCACGACCGGTCGCCCGCTCCCGCGCGCGGCGAGCGCCGCGCCGACGGCGATGCCCGGCCCGCTCCCGACGCCGCCACCGCCGTCGTGTCCGAGGAAGCTCTTCGGCTTCGTGTAGACCCACGTCGCGGCCGGCCACGGAGCGAGCGGTGCCTGCGCGACGACGACGTCCGCGGCGCGCGCGCCGAACGCCTCGCGC
>JBKPBB010000360.1:0-2227 GCA_046744245.1 Thermodesulfobacteriota bacterium | reverse complement strand
CCGATCTCGCGGTTCGACTCGCCGGTGGCGAGGAGCTTCAGGATCTCCTCCTCGCGCGCCGTGAGCGCGTCCAGCTGCTCGCGGTAGCGCTCCTCCTCGCGCTCGCGCTCGAACTCGCGCAGCACGCGCCCCGCGATCTCGCCCGAGAGCATCGGCTCGCCCGCGGCGGCGCGCTCGACCGTGGCGCGGATCTCGTCGGGCGCGACGTTCTTCAGCAGATAGCCCGCGGCGCCCGCCTTGAGCGCCGCGAACACGCGCTCGGAGTCCGAGAAGGCGGTCAGCATGACGACGCGGACCTCCGGGTGCCTCTCGTGGAGCGCGCGCGTGAGCTCGATGCCGCCCTCGCCCGGCAGCTCGACGTCCATGAGGACGATCTGCGGCCGCCCGTGGGCGCGGAGCGTCTTCCACAGCTCCTCGCCGCTCCCCACGGTCGCGAGGACGCGGATCGTCTTCCGCGCCTCCAGGCACTGCCGGAGCCCGTCGCGGAAGACGGGGTGGTCGTCGACGATCAGGACCTTGATCGGGTCGTGCGCCACGAGGCGGGAGTATCGCTCGCTCGGCCCGCACCCACCAGTAGTACGGGAGTACCAGGCGGGCCGGACCGCCGTACCGGTGCGTTCGACCTCCGAAAAATGAAGCCGTCGGGCGATTGAGGCTGGTTCCCGCCCGTCCCTATCGTGCGTGGCGAAAGGAGGTCGTGATCATGTTCACTCCAGTCGGCAGTGGCATCGGGGCGCTCGCCATCCCGGCGGGCGCGATGGCGATGGGCGGGCTCGTCCTCGCGCTGGTCGCCCTCACGGCGCTCGTGCTCCTCGGCGCCGCGCGGGGGAGGACGTCATGACGGACGGCTACCTCGCCTTTCTTCGCGTGCGGGACGGGGAGGCCGACCTCCTCCGCCACACGCTCTCCCGGCGCGAGGCGTTTTTCGACTGCCTGGCACGGGAGCCGGTCTGCTCGCGGCGGGCGATCGACCGCGAGACGTTCCTCCAGAACCTCGCGCGCCGCCGGCCCGAGCCCGGGCTCGACGACCGCATGCTCTGGCTGCTCGCCACCGCCAAGGCGAACCAGGCGGAACGGTTCGGGGTCGGCCTGAGCGAGCTCTACGGGAAGGTGAATCCCGACGACCCGATCCTCGTGCACATCGTGCTCCAGGAGCACTACCACACGCGCATCCTCGCCGACGCGGTCGCGATCTTCGGCCTGCCGGTCCATGCCCGGCCGCCGGCGCTCGCCGCGCGCGTGATCGTGAAGCTCCTCGTCGGCACCCCCGAGCGCTGGAACCGGCCGCTCGCCGGGTGCGCCGAGATGGCCGGCTGCGTCATCTTCCGCGCGCTCCGTGACCGCGGCGTCGAGCTCTTCGCCGACGAGCCCCGGGTCGCCGCGCGCATCCGTCTCCTCTACGACGAGATCCTGGGCGACGAGATCGGCCACGTGGGCTATCTGGCGGCCGTGCTCGGGCCGGCGGGCCGGGCCGTGATGCGCGGCCTCTACCGCGCCCTGGGGGACCGGCTCGCGGGGCAGCTCCCGGAGCTGGTCCGGCTCTTCGGCCGCGCGGAGCTCGGGCGGCGCTTCGGCGCGGCGTTCCGCCTGGGCGAGATGGCGGCCGAGCTTCCGGGCCGCGCCTACGCCGCGGCCACGGTCTGACCAGGTCTCCTCTTTTCGCTTGCCATCCTCGGGCACGAGGTCGTAGGATGGCGCCCCTCATGAGATATGTCCTGGTGGCGGCTGTCGTGCTGCTCTTCTCGACCTCGGCGATGGCCGAGCGCGTCAGGGAGCTGAATACCGGCAAGCACGTGCAGGTCTTCCCCCATCGGGGCCGGGCCTCCAAGCGCGGCGGCCCCGGCTCCAGCAACTTGAGCTACCACAACGGCCCGGTGATCCATCAGGCGAAAGTGGTGCCCGTCTTCTGGGGCTCGTCGGCGACCTGGGGCACGAACGGCGCGCCGAGCGCGCTCGCGCAGGCGCTGATCAACTTCTTCGTGCAGTTCGGGACCAACGGCGAGTACAACGTCATCACCCAGTACTACGACTTCGGGGGCAGCGTGCAGCGCACCGACCTCGGCAACCGGTACTGGATCGACAACGTGCCGCCGCCGACGAACGTCACCGACGCCGCGCTGCAGAGCGAGGTGGTGAAGGCGATAGGCCAGTTCGGATTCGACGCGAGCACGGTCTACGAGGTCTTCCTCCCGCCCACCTCCTATGCATCCTTCGGGAGCTACGACTC
>JBKPBB010000099.1:0-6522 GCA_046744245.1 Thermodesulfobacteriota bacterium | reverse complement strand
GCGGGTCGTAGCGGCCCTGCCCCTCCGCCTGCGCCATCCTCACTCCGGGCTCTTCGGCTTCTCCTTGACGCCGAGCACCTGGGCGATGTGGTCGAGCACGCCGTTCACGAAGGCGGGCGAGTCCTCGCTCCCGAAGCGGCGGGCGATCTCGATCGCCTCGTCGATGGTGACCGAGGCGGGGATGTCGGGCCGCCCGAGGAGCTCGAAGGTGGCGAGGCGGAGCAGGCTCAAGTCCACGCGCGAGAGGCGCGGCAGCCGCCAGTGCTCGGCGCTCGCCGCGATCAGCGCGTCGATGCGCTCGCGCTGCGCGGCGACGCCGTCGACCAGCTCGCGGGCGAAGGCCTCGATCTCGGGCTCGGCGTCGAAGTGCGACCAGAAGAGGGCGACGCCCGGATCGCCCTCCCCCGCCACGTCGAGCTGGTAGAGCGCCTGGAGGGCCAGCTCGCGCGCCGCGCGCCGGGTACCCATCAGGCCCTCTGCACGGCGCGCAGGAGGTGCACCATCTCGAGCGCGGTGACCGCCGCCTCGTAGCCCTTGTTGCCCCGCTCGCCGCCCGCGCGCGCGAGCGCCTGCTCGATCGAGTCGGTGGTGAGCACGCCGAAGGCGACGGGGAGGTCCTGCTTGCGCGCCACGTCCGCGATGCCGCGTGCCGCCTCCGCCGCCACGTACTCGAAGTGCGGCGTCTCGCCGCG
The DNA here is from genome assembly GCA_046744245.1 of Thermodesulfobacteriota bacterium. Classification (GTDB taxonomy): domain Bacteria; phylum Desulfobacterota; class Binatia; order DP-6; family DP-6; genus DP-6. The sequence goes on along the minus strand of JBKPBB010000099.1, from coordinate 5,830 downwards.
CACCACCGCGCCCAGGCAGACGAGCGCGTCGTAGCGGCCGGTCGAGGCCAAGCGCTGCGCGCAGAGGGGGAGCTCGAAGGCACCGGGGACGGTCGCCACGTCGATGGCGTCTTCGGCCACCCCGTGGCGCGCGAGCGCGGCGAGCGCGCCGGCCAGCAGGAGGTCGGTCACGCTCTGGTTGAAGCGCGCGAGCGCGACGCCGATGCGCAGCCCTTCGCCGCTCGGGGTGGCCTGCAGGTGGCGCGGCACGGGTCGAGACGCTCAGCTGGTGCGCTGGAGCCCGGAGAGGAGGTGTCCGAGCTTGGCCTGCTTGGTACGGAGGTACTCGATGTTGCCCGGGTGCGGCGCCACCTCGAGCGGCGCGCGCGCCACCACGTGCACGCCGTAGCTCTCGAGCCCGCCGATCTTCTGCGGGTTGTTGGTGAGGAGGCGCACGCGGTGCACGCCCAGGTCGCGCAGGATCTGTGCCCCGATGCCGTAGTCGCGCAGGTCCTCCCGGAAGCCGAGCTCGAGGTTCGCCTCCACCGTGTCGCGGCCCCGATCCTGAAGCGCGTAGGCGCGGATCTTGTTGGCGAGCCCGATACCGCGGCCTTCCTGGTGGAGGTAGACGAGCACGCCGCGGCCCGCCACCGCGATCGCCTCGAGCGCCTGGCGGAGCTGGTCGCCGCAGTCGCAGCGCTCGGAGCCGAAGACGTCGCCGGTCAGGCACTCGGAGTGCAGGCGCACCAGCACCTCGGCGTCGCCCTGCACGTCACCCAGGACGAGCGCCATGTGCTGGTGCTGGTCGATCGAGTTGTCGTACACGATGGCGCGGAAGGTGGGCCCGTCGCGCAGCGGGAGCATCGCCTCGGCCACGCGGCGCACGAGCGTGTCCGAGCGGAGCCGCATCTGAATGACCTCGCTGATGCTGACGCGCGGGAGGCCGTGGCGCGTGGCGAGCGCGTCGAGCTCGGCCGCGCTGGCGAGGTTGCCGGAGGGCCCGAGCACGGCGCAGACGACCGCCTCCGCGCCCATCCCCGCCAGCCGCACCAGGTCGCTCGCCGCCTCGGGGAGCGCGGCGCAGACGAGGGTCCCGCCCTGCGCCGCCTGGATGGGCGTCACGTGCCCGGGCATCACCAGGTCGGCCGACGTCGCGTCGGCGGCGACCGCGGCCAGAATCGTGGTGGCGCGGTCCGAGGCGCTGATCCCGGTCGACACCCCCTGCCGCGCCTCGATCGAGGCACCGTAGGCAGGGGTGGCCCCCGCGCGCGGCCCGATCAGCGGGATGCCGAGCTGCCGCATGCGCGCCGGAGGAAGCACCAGGCAGACGAGCCCGCGCGCGTGCGTCACCAGGAAGTTGACGGTGGCGGGCGTGACGCGCGCGGCCGCGCAGCCGAGCACCGCCTCGGGCGGCTCGGCCGCGCTGTCGACGATCAGCACGCAGCCTCCGCCCCGGAGCTGCTCGAGGCACCCGGCGATGCTCTCCGGCGCCATTGACGCAACCCTACCGCGCCGTCGATGCCGAGGCAAAGGTGGGCTTCGCCCGCGTGCGCTGCGGCGACTCGGCCTTCATGCGTATGGCGCCTGCTCACCGGGGAGGGGGAATTCCTCGTCGTTCCATGAGGAATCCCCCGAGTACCCTGGTTGCTTCAGGCTCTCCTACGAGCCGCGCGGCGAAAGAGCCGCGCGTAGTTTCATCACAAGTGCAATCTCTCGCTGCTGGCTTCAGGCCTTAAGCAGATACCATACGACTGCCCCGCCAGCTGCGAGTCCCACAGTGGCAATGACTGCCCACGTGGCAGGACTCAGTTCGCCGAACATAGGATCCTCCTTTCCACTCCGAGAAATGGGTGACGGACGCGAAGGGCCACTTCGCGCTCGGGCTTCGTCATGCGGCGGCTCGGAACCGCCGTCGGTCGTCTGCGACGGGTAGGATCTCGCGCTGCTCGTCGTCGCGCGTCACCATCCGGCCCAGCTCCAATGCGAGCAGGACCGCGAGCACGGTCACGAGCGCGCCCGTGAGCACGAGGCCCGCGGTCAGCTCGAGCGCGGTGGTCATCACGTTGATCATCGAGTCCATTCTCGTTTGGCGACCTCGTTGCAGCCGGCGTGCCAGCGCATCGGGCCGCGGGGAGCCGATCTTTTCGTGAGCCGGGCTCCGATCCCGGCACCGAATCCTCGTTGTCCACCGAGGCCCCGTTGCAGTCCCACCGAGACCCCGTTGCAGACTCCCGTATCCGTCGATAGATCCGGTCGAGGGTGAACCTCGACGCGCTACAGGCGATTTCCCTCGCGGTCGCGGGCGAGCGCTCCGAGGAAGGCGTGCTCTCCCGCATCGTCGAGGGTCTCGGCCAGCAACCCGGCGTCGCCCTCGCACGTGTCTGGATGCTGGGCCGCGGGGACATCTGCGATTCGTGCCGGATGAGGCCGGAGTGTCCCGACCAGACGCGGTGTCTCCATCTGGTCGCGAGCGCCGGCTCGCCGCGTGCGTCCCCGGGCGAAGATTGGTCGCGTCTCGACGGGGACTTCTGCCGCGTTCCGCTGGGAGTGCCCGAGGTGGGTCGGATCGGAGCGACCGGTGCGCCCCTTCTGCTGAAGGATGCGGGGGCCGAGGGCTGGGCGCGCCCCGAGTGGGTGCGGCGGGAGGGCATCCAGAGCTTCGCCGGACAACCGCTCGTCTTCCGCGGGGAGACCATTGGCGTCCTGGCGGTCTTCCGGCGGACCCCGATCACGGAGGACGAGTTCAGGTGGCTCCGGACCGTCGCCGAGCACGCGGCGATCGCGATCGTCAACGGGCGGGCCTTCGCGGAGATCGACCGGCTGCTACGGAGGCTCGAGGAAGAGAACGCGTACCTGCGCGAGGAGGTCGACCTCGCCCTGGCCTACGGAAGGATCGTCGGGCAGAGCCCCGCCCTCCGGAGGGTCCTCCCCCAAGTGGAGATGGTCGCGCCGACCGACTCCACCGTCCTCGTCCTCGGCGAGACGGGCACCGGCAAGGAGCTCGTCGCCCGGGCGATCCACGAGCGCAGCCGGCGGGCGCATCGCCCGCTGATCAAGGTGAACTGCGGCGCGATACCGCGGGACATGTTCGAGAGCGAGTTCTTCGGCCACGTCCGGGGCGCCTTCACGGGGGCGCTGCGCGACCGGCCGGGCCGTTTCCAGCTGGCCGACGGGGGGACCGTTCTCCTCGACGAGGTCGGCGACCTCCCGCTCGAGCTTCAGCCCAAGCTCCTCCGCGTGCTCCAGGAGGGACAGTACGAGCGCGTGGGTGACGACGTCACCCGCGAGGTCGACGTGCGCGTGATCGCGGCGACGAACCGGGACTTGAAGGCCGAGGTCCGGGCGGGGCGGTTCCGCGAGGACCTCTACTACCGTCTCGGCGTCTTTCTGATCGAGCTTCCCCCGCTGCGAGAGCGGAAGAGCGACATCCCACTCCTCGCCTCGCACTTCGTTTCCCTCGCCGCGCGTAAGCTCGGGGTCCCCGAGCCACGGATATCGATGGAGGAGTGGGAGCAGCTCAAGCGCTACGACTGGCCAGGCAACGTCCGCGAGCTGCAGAACGTGATCGAGCGTACCGTGATCCTGTCCCGAGGCGGCCGGCCACGCCTCGATGCGATCGTCGCCGATCACGCGGCGCACCAGGGGACGGCGCCTTCGCCGGCCCCTCGCCCGCCCGAGCCGGAGGAGGTCGTCCCGGAGGGCGAATGGCGGCGTCGGGAACGGGCGAACCTCCTGGCGGCGCTCAAGCGCGCGGGCGGACGCGTCTACGGTCCCGGCGGCGCGGCGGAGCTCCTCGGGGTGAAGCCGTCCACGCTCCAATCTCGCCTGCGGGCGCGCAGGATCCACGCCCGTGACCTGCACTGACCCCGCACCCCGGGTCCGAGAAGCGCGAGAGCGATGCCCCGGCCCACGAACCGACTACGGGAAGCTCTGGAACAGGTCGCGCAAGTCGGTGGCATTCGCTGCATCGCCCAGCATCGGAGTCACGCCGAAGATCTCCTCGAGCGTGCGCAGCGTCGAGCTGTGCGTGTAGTGGATGGCGTTCTTGTACCCCCCGCCCTTGGCCTTGGGCGAGAGCACGATCATGCCGATCGGGCCATCGCCCGTCCCGCCCTCGTCCCAGGTGATGAAGAGCGCGCCGTTGTTGGCGTAGGCCTGGGACGCGAGGATCTTCGGCACCTCCGTCGACAGCCAGGCGTCGCCCTGCTGCACGGGATCGTTCAGCGGGGCGCAGGCGTCGTGCATGTCGTTGCACAGGTGCGGCGAGATGAAGTTGTAGCGCGCCACCGTGTCGTTGATGAGGTCGGTCTCCAGCTCCGAGTAGGGACGAACGTGCTGGATGCAGCGCGGCGCCTTCGAGTTGTTCGTTTGGGTAACGTCGTCGAAGTACACGAACGGGTTGTGGTTGACGTCGTACAAGTGGAAATTGGTGAGCGGGCAGTCGAGGCCGCTGATGTCCTCCTGGTAGGCTCGCCATGAGAGCCCGGCCGCCTCGAGCAGGTCGACGAGGTGGCTGGTGGTGCTCTGGTGGTTCTGCGCCGGGTAGTCGTCGTCGAGGATGCCGAAGTTCGTCCCGGCCTCGAGCCACAGGTAGTTGGGCAGGCTCGGGTGCAGGTGGGGCGGGTTGTAGTACTGCTCCGCGTGCGAGGCGATCGGCAGCAGGGTGTGGTTGATGTACGGGGCCGACGCGCTGCCCTTGATGTTCGACCAGTCTTTGTTCTCCATCAGGATGAGGAACACCGCGCGGATGGGACAGACGCCGGGCCCGCTGCCGGCCGGCATGCAGACGAGCGTGACCTCGTCGACGCCCTTCGGCGCCGGCCCGCGGCTCGACTTGGCCCCGACGCGGATCGTGCACACCCCCCGCTTCTTGCCCTTGTTCTTGCTCCCGACCTCGATGCCGACGAACGAGCCGCAGCCCGACTGCGCCTTCGTGATCTTGAGCTTCCGCGGGTGGCAGTCGCCGGTCGTCGCTATGGTCTTCTTGCCCCTCGCCGGTACGCATCCCGGCGGGTTGCGGCACAGCTGGAGGCTGAAGGTGCACTTCTTGCCGCTCGCGACCTGGCAGAGCGTGCTCCCGTCGGGCAGGTTGCCGCTCTGGTCGTGGATCTCGACCAGGCACCCCTGCCCCGCGGCCTCCTTCATGGTGAAGCCGACGAGCGGAACGGCGAACGCCGATGCGGCGATGAGGCCCACTCCCAGCCCCACCTTTCCAATGCTCAATTCCACTTGCGCATGCCTTGCTGTCCTTCTCGTGGGGACCTCCGGGGATGGTCGGGTGCCGGGGCCGTCCGTTATCGGGGTTGCGCGAGGAAGCGTCAACACGACGTGAACGGCGAAGGCGGAAGCGCGAGGCCCCCGGTGCCGTGTGCGCCGGGGGTCTCGTGTCAGGCGGTGAGAGCCAAGCGGACCAGGCTTCTGGATGCATCCCCGGCCTGCAGCGCCTCCGCCATCGAAGGCATGCTGTAGGACGTCTCGAAGCGGCCGAGCGAGCTGGCGGCGGTGGCGCCTCGGAGGGCGCGGCGCGACGCGCCGGTGCCGGCCGACCCCGTCAGCGAACGCGCCCCTCGAGCACCAGATCCGGCCCGACGCGCGCGACCGCGAGACCGCCGACCCGCACGGCGTCGCGCACGCGCACGCGGCCGAGCGGCCCCACCGCCGCCACCGCGTCGCCGCCCAGGATGGCGGGCGCCACGAACAGCACCAGGCGGTCGACCACGCGCGCCCGCAGCGCCTCCGCCGCCACCGTGCCGCCGCCCTCGACGAGGAGCGAGGTGAGGCCACGGGCCCCGAGGAGCCGCACGAGCGCCGCGAACGGCACCCGCCCGCGCCGCGCGGGCAGGAGGAGCAC
>JBKPBB010000104.1:0-2495 GCA_046744245.1 Thermodesulfobacteriota bacterium | reverse complement strand
GCCGAGGACGGGGCACGGCTCGCCCCCGTGCTGCGCGGCGCGCTCGCCGAGGCGACCGGCGACCCGGACCGCCCGTGGCGCCGCATGATCCTCGAGCATCGCGCGCGCGAGGAGACGCTCGACATCCTGGCCGGGCCCGATGCGGCGCGCATCGCGGACGCGAACCCGCTCACCCCCGACCACGTGATCCGCACCAAGGGGCCGGCGCTCCTCCTGCCCGCCGGCCTGCCGCTCGACGATGCGAAGGCCTTGCGCGAGCGCGTCGACGCCGCCGTGGCGAACTACCGCGCGGCGTACGACGCCTACTTCGAGACCAACCGCCCGCGCGCGCGCACCGGGGTGACGAAGCTCGATTCCCTCCCGCGCGTCATCCTCGTGCCCGGCGTCGGCCTCTTCACTGCCGGGCGCACCAAGCAGGACGCGCGCATCGCGGCCGACATCGCCGAGCACACGCTCGGCGCCAAGGCGCTCGCCAACGCGATCGGCCGCTACACCGCGCTCGGCGACGCGGACCTCTTCGACATGGAGTACTGGAGCCTCGAGCAGGCGAAGCTCGGAGGGGCGAAGGAGGCGGCGCTCGCCGGGCAGGTGGCGCTGGTCACCGGGGCCGCCGGCGCGATCGGCTTCGCCATCTGCCGGAAGCTGATCGACGCCGGAGCGCACGTGGTGGCGGCCGACCGGGACGGCGAGCGCCTGGACGCCGCGGTCGGCGAGCTCGATCCCCGGCGGCGCGGCCTCGCCGCCGGCGTGATGATGGACGTGACCGAGGAGCACTCCGTCGCCGCCGGCTTCGCGGAGACGTGCCGGCTCTATGGGGGCGTCGACATCCTCGTGCTCAATGCCGGGGTCGCGCACGTGAGCCCGATCGAGGCGACCGATCCGGCCGCTTTCCGGCGGGTCATGGAGGTGAACCTGGTCGGCTACTTCCTCGTCCTGCGCGAGGCTGCGGCGCTCTTCCGCCGCCAGGGCACGGGCGGCAACGTGATCGTCAACTCCTCGAAGAACGTCTTCGCGCCGGGCGCCGACTTCGGCGCCTACAGCGCCTCCAAGGCGGGCGCGCACCAGCTCGGCAAGGTGGCCGCGCTCGAGCTGGCCGCCGCTGGCGTGCGCGTCAACATGGTGAACGCCGACGCGGTCTTCGGCGACGCGAAGCGGCCTTCGGGCCTGTGGCAGGCGGTCGGCCCGGCGCGCGCGCGCTCGCGCGGCCTCGATCCCGCCGAGCTGCCGGACTACTACCGGCAGCGCAACCTGCTCAAGGCCCGGGTCACCCCCGAGCACGTCGGCAACGCGGTCGTGTTCTTCGCCTCCAACCTGACGCCCACCACCGGCGCGACGCTGCCCGTCGACGGGGGCGTGCCGGACGCGTTCCCGCGCTAGGAGGCCCATGCTGCACGTCTTCTGCGACTTCGACGGCACCATCACGGAGCCCGACACGCTCCGCTTCCTGACCGAGCGCCTCGGGGCCGGGCCCGAGCACTACCGCGAGACGGGCCGGCTCCTCTGCGCGGGCGCGCTCAGCCTGCGCGAGGCCGTCGCGCGTGATGTCGGCACCATCCGTGCGCCGTTCGCCGAGGCGGCGGCGCTCCTGCGCGCGCACGTCGCGGTCGACACGGGCTTCGCGCCCTTCGCCCGCTGGTGCGCGGCGCACGCCGTCCCGCTCACCATCCTGAGCGGGGGCTTCGAGGAGATCGTGGAGCTGCTCCTCGGGCCCACGGGCGCGCCCGTGCACGACGTGCGGGCCAATCGCTTCCGTCGCGGCACCTGGGAGTGCCGCTTCCGGGACGACTCGCCGCACGGGCACGACAAGGCGGCCGCGCTGCGGAGCGCGCGCGCCGAGGGCCGCCGTACGATCCTGGTCGGCGACGGCTTTTCGGACCGGGAGCCGGCCGCCGTCGCCGACGTCGTCTTCGCGCGGCGCGGGGGAAGCCTGGTGGACTGGTGCCGGGCGCGCGGCATTCCCTGCGCGGAGTTCGCCACCTTCGGCGACGTCCAGCGCGGCGTGGCCGAGCGGCTCGGGACCGCGCGCTGTGGGGGGGGCGGGATCACGTCGGCCGAGCTCGCCGAGCGGCTCGCCCGCGACGTCGCGCGCCGGCTCGGCGCCGAGACGGTCACGATCGAGAAGCTGCACCGACTGGCCGGCGGCGCGTCGCGCGAGATATGGGCCTTCGATGCCGTGCTGCCGGGCGGCGGCGTCGAGCGCCTCGTGCTGCGCCGCGATCCGCCCGGGCACCACGTGCACTCGAGCCGGCGCGACGAGTTCGCCCTCCTCGCCGCGGCGCACGCGGCCGGGCTGCGCGTGCCGCGCGTGCGCTGGTGCGAGGAGGACCCGGCCGTCCTCGGCACGCCGTTCTTCGTCATGGACTTCGTCCCGGGCGAGACCCTCGCGCGCCGCCTCCTGCGCGACGGCGAGTACGCGCCCGCGCGCGCCGCGCTGCCCGGCCAGCTCGCCGAGGCGCTGGCGGGCATCCACACCCTCGACGCGCGCGCGCCGGGGC
>JBKPBB010000207.1:0-5690 GCA_046744245.1 Thermodesulfobacteriota bacterium | reverse complement strand
GGTCCGTCGAGCCGCTCAAGCCGGCCCGGGGGCGGGGGGACGGTCGCCAGGCCGTCCCCGATCGCCGCCTCGGGCACGCCGAGCGCCCACGCCGTGGCCGCCGCGGCGACCATGTTTTCCCGCTGCGGCGCGCCCACCAGCCGGCACTCGAACGGCAGGTGCTCGGCGCCGAGCGCGAGCGTGCCGCGCGTCCCCGCGAGCGAGGTCTCGGCCTCGAGCGGGCGCACGTCGGCGTGCGTGCCCCGGCCGACCCGCACGCAGCGCGTGCGCACGCGCGCCGCCAGGCGCGCGCCCGCCGGGTCGTCGACGTTCACGACCGCCACCGGGTCGGGCTTCCCGCTCGCGGGCAGCTCGTCGAGGAAGAGCCGCGCCTTGGCGGCGGAGTAGCGCTCGAGGTCGCCGTGGAAGTCGAGGTGATCCCGGGTCAGGTTGGTGAACACGGCGGCGTCGAAGCGGCAGCCCGCGACGCGCTCCTGGGCGAGCGCGTGGGAGGAGACCTCCAGCGCGACGTGCGTGGTGCCCGCGGCGCGCATCTCGGCGAGCAGCGCCTGGAGCGCGATCGGGTCGGGGGTGGTGAGCGGAGCCGGCCGGCTCGCCCCGTCGAAGCGATAGGTGATGGTTCCCACCACGCCCGGGCGCCGTCCCGCCGCGCGCCAGATCGCCTCCAGCAGGTAGGTGGTGGTCGTCTTGCCGTTGGTCCCGGTCACACCGACGAGCGTGAGCGCGGCGCTCGGGTCGCCCGCGAGGTGAGCGGCGGCGCGGGCGAGGAGGCGGTGCGGCGCGTCCAGGCGAACCACCGGGGCGCGTCCGGCGTCCACCTCGCCCGTCGTGATCACCGCGCGGGCCCCGCGTCCGAGCGCCTCGGCGATGTGCCGCCGGCCATCGGTGTGGACGCCCGGCAGCGCGAAGAACACGTCGCCCGGCCGGACCTGGCGCGAGTCGGCCGCGATGCCGCCGACCTCCACGTCCTCCCGCACCCCGCTCGCCTCCACGCCCAGCGCCCGCAAGAGCTCGCTCAGCCGCATCGAGCCGTCTTCATGGCGAGGCCGTCGCCAGACCCGGCATGAGCCGGAGCGCGAGGCGCCGCACGGGCGCGAGCGGCGCCCCCGGCGGCGGGGACTGCTCGCTCACGTAGCCGATGCCGCTCACCTGCACGTCCCAGCCGGCCGCGTACGCGCGGGCGAGCGCCTCGCGCCGCGAGAGCCCGAGGAAGCTCGGCGTCGAGGGCTCCGCGGGGGCGGCCGACCGGGCGGGGGCCCGCGTCTTCTTCGCTGCCGGAGCGGCCGGCACCGAAGCCAGTTGGAGCGGCAGGGCCGGGCTCTCGACCCCGAGGCGTTTCAGGACCGTCCCCGCGATGGCACGGAAGACGGGCGCGGCCACCACCCCGCCGTAGCTCGAGGCGCCGGGCTCGTCGATCAGCACGAGGATGACGACGCGCGGGCGGTCGGCCGGCACGAAGCCGACGAAGGAGCCGATCCGCTTGGAGGAGTAGCTGCCGGTGTGCAGGTTCACCTTCTGCGCAGTACCCGTTTTCCCGGCGACGGGAAAGTCGTCGAGGCGCGCCTTCTCGCCCGTCCCCCCCTTCTCCTCCACCACGCGGCGGAGGAGAGCGGTCACCGTCCCGGCGGTGCGGGCGCTCACCACGCGCCGCACCACGGCGGGCTCGTTCGCGAGCACGACGTCGCCATCGGGGGTGAGCACGCGGCGGACGAGGAAGGGGCGCACGAGCAGGCCCCCGTTCGCGATCGCGGCGAAGGCGGCCGCCATCTGGAGCGGCGTCACCGACACGCCCTGCCCGAAGCTCAGCGTGGCGAGGTCGACCCGCGCCCAGGTCTCGACCGGGCGCACGATGCCCGGGCTCTCGCCCGGCAGCTCGACCCCGCTGCGCGCGCCGAAGCCGAACGCCCGCAAGTAGCGGTAGTAGCGCTCGGCGCCGAGGCGCTCCGCCACCTTGGTCGCGCCGATGTTGCTCGAGTACTGGATCACCTCGGCGAAGCTGAGCCAGCCGTGCCGGTGCGAGTCGTGGATGCGCCACCTGCCGATCTGGTAGCGGCCGTTCTCGCAGAAGAACATGTCCGTCGGCTTCACCAGCCGCTCCTCGATCGCGGCGGCGGCGAGGATCGCCTTGAAGGTGGAGCCGGGCTCGTAGGGATCGGTGATGGCGCGGTTGCGCACGCGGTCGCGCCAGCGTTGGTCGCCGAGCCGGCCCGGCTGATTGGGGTCGAAGGCGGGGACGTTGGCGAGCGCCAGCACCTCGCCGGTCGATGGGTCGAGCACGACCGCCGCCCCGCCCGCGGCCCTGGCCGCCGCCACGCCCGCCGCGAGCTCGCGCTCGGTCACGTCCTGGATGCCCGCGTCGATGGTGAGCTCGACCCGGCTCCCCTGCGCGGGCGGCACCGGCACGCCGGCGGTGAAGATCACCTGCCGGCGCCCGTCGCGGTCCGCCTCGACGTCGCGCGGCTGCCCGCGGATCACGGGATCCAGACGCCGCTCGATCCCCTCGAGCCCCTGCGAGTCCACGCCGACGAAGCCGAGCACGTGGGCCGCGAGGCCGTGGTGCGGGTAGAAGCGGCGGCCCTCCTGGACCGTATAGACACCCTTCAGGCCGAGCTGCTCGACGGCCTCGGCCTCGCGCGGCGGCACCTGCCGCTTGAGCCACACGAAGCGCTCCGCGCGGGCCGTCCTGCTGCGCACGGTGCGCAGCGGAAGATGGAGGGCCGCGGCGAGCGCGGCGAGGCGGACGTCCTGCCGCCCGAACTCGCGCGGCCGCACGTAGACCGACGGCACATCGAGCGAGAGGGCGAGCGCCTCGCCGTGCCGGTCGACGATCGGGCCGCGATGCGGCGTGAGCGCGATCCGCGCCCGGTGCTGCAGCGCGGCGAGCCGCGCCAGCTCGGGGCCGCGGAGCACGGTCAGGTCGACGGCGCGGAGCACGATCAGCGCGAGCAGACCGGCGAACACACCCGCCACCGCGAGCATGCGCGCCTGCGGCGGTCCGGGCTGGGTCACCGCAGGATCACCACTTGTCCCTTGCCGGGCTCCTGCATCCCGAGCCGGCGGCGGGCGAGGTCGCCGAGACGGCCCGGGTCGCGCAGCGTCGCCAGCTCGACCTCGAGCTCGCGCTGCTCGTGCTCGAGGCGGAGCTGCATGTCGCGCGCCGCGGAGAGCTGGTAGCCGAGATGCGTCACCTGGAGGCGGAGCCAGACCTGCAGCAGGCAGAGGCCGACCAGCACGGCCCCCAGCCCGAGCGCGCGGCGCACGAGCCAGCCGCGCATGGCGCGCAGCAGGCGGGCGGGATGCGCCGCCGGTCGTGCGAGCGGTCGTCGGACCGTCAGGGCGCGGGCCGCGGCGCCGGCGGAACGGCTCATGCCCGCACCTCCAGCCGCTCGACGATACGGAGGCGGGCACTGCGCGCGCGCGGGTTGCGCGCGATCTCGAGCGGCGAGGGACGAAGCGGGCGGCGCGTCAGCAGGCGGACCTTGGCGCTCCAGCCGCACACGCAGCGCGGCGTGCGCGGCGGGCAGAGGCAGTCGGCCGCCCAGCGGCGGAAGGCGTCCTTCACGCGCCGGTCCTCGAGCGAGTGGTAGGCGAGCACGGCGAGCCGGCCGCGCGCACGGAGCACGCGGTAGCCGTCGGCGAGGAAGCGCTCCAGCTCGCCCAGCTCGTCGTTCACCGCGATGCGGATCGCCTGGAAGGTGCGCGTTGCGGGATGGAGCCCGGGCCGTCCCCGGCCGAGGACGCCCGCGACCACGCGCGCCAGCTCGCCCGTCGTGGCGAGGGGACGGGTGCGCACGATGGCGCGCGCCAGCGCGCGGGCGCGCGGCTCCTCGCCGAGCTCGGCCAGGGCACGGGCGATCTCGCGCTCGGACCACTGGTTCACGATCTCGGCGGCGCGGGGACCGCTGCCGGGATCCATGCGCATGTCGAGCGGCCCATCGGCCTGGAAGCTGAAGCCGCGCGCCGGATCGTCGAGCTGGAGGGAGCTCACGCCCAGGTCGAGCAGCACGGCGTCCGCGCCGTCCCACTCGAGCTCGGCGAGGACCGCGCTCAGCTGGCTGAAGCGCGCCTGGCGGAGGACGACGCGCTCGCCCGGAAGCTGCTCAGCGGCGCGCGCGAGGGCTCTGGGATCGCGATCGAGCCCGAGGAGCCGCGCCCCGGGGGCGGCGGCGAGGAGAGCCGCGGCGTGGCCGCCGAGACCCACGGTCGCGTCGACGAGACGGGCACCCGGCCGGGGGCGCAGCCACTCCACCACCTCCCCCACCAGCACCGGCACATGAGCGGCGCCCCCCGGCCCGATGTCCGTCCGCGTCGTCACTGGCGGCGCCTCGCGTCCCCAAGCGCTCGCCGCCCTCACCGCTCGCCTCCACCTCCGCCCGCACCCGCCGGCGGCTCATGCTCACCGAATCACTTGCACTACAGCCCGAGATCGTCCAACAGATCCGGGTTGTCCTCGAAGATCTCCTTCTCGTCGTCGCGGTCGACCAGATGATAGATGTCCTTGGCCCAGATGCGGAACCTGTCGGTCGCGCCGACGAACATCACCTCGCGCCCGATGCCGGCGTACTCGCGCAGCGTGGGCGGGATCAGCATGCGCCCCTGGGCGTCGAGCTGCACGTCCTGTGCGGAGCCGACGTAGTACGCCTCGAAGGTCGCCAGCTTGCGGTTGAAGCGCTTCTCGGTGGCGATCTTCTCCTCGAAGCGCTGCCACCCCGCGAGCGGATAGACGTCCAGGCACGGACGTCCGCGGCGTCGGAACTTGGTAACCACGAGGCGCTCGTCCTGGAGCCCGGAGAGCACCTCCCGGAAGCGGGCCGGGATGGCGACCCGCCCCTTGTCGTCCACCAAGTATTGATGGGTGCCGCGGAACATTCCATGCCCTACGGTGCATCCCTACCCTACCACCCCAAGGCCCCAATTCCACCTCATACCCCACAGCCCACCACAATCCCCCACCGCGGCTCGAGCTTGTACCTAGATCACGGGAGGCTGTCAAGGAAATTTCCAATACCCGCGATTTTCGCCTGAGCTTCGTCCGCGGGCTGCGCCCTGCACTGGACGGGCCGGCGGGACCGTTCTAATCAGGATGCGTTTTCCGCCGGAGGAGGTCGAGCAGTCGCTCGCCGCCTCGCGCGGCGGGAGGAAAGTCCGGACTCCACAGGGCATGGTGGCCGCTAACGACGGCCCCGAGCGATCGGGGGAAAGTGCCACAGAAAGGAGACAGCCCCGTGCCTTCGGGCGCGGAGCAACGGTGAAACGGTGAGGTAAGAGCTCACCAGGTCCGCTCGTGAGGGCGGACGCTCGGTAAACCCCACCTGGAGCAAGACCGAGTAGGAGGGAGGTCTGGCCGCGAGGCCAGGCGCGGGCTGCCCGTCCGTTCCCTCGGGTCGGTCGCTCGATCCCCCGGGCAACCGGGGGACCAGACGAATGGCTGCTGCTCCCGCTTCCTGGGCGGGAGGACAGAATCCGGCTTACAGACCTCCTCCGGCGGAGACCGACCCGAGACCCTGTCTCGGGTCGGACGGACAGCGAGCGTGCGGCCCGGTTCACAGGGCCCGACGGCGTGCCGCGGCCGGCAAAGCCGGCGCGGCAGACTTTCCGGAGCCTGAGCGCGGTCACTGTGAGGCGACGCATCCGCGGCGCGACACACGCCGGCTGCCCAGGGCCTCAACGTTTGCCGCGCCGGCTTCGCC
>JBKPBB010000149.1:0-2778 GCA_046744245.1 Thermodesulfobacteriota bacterium | reverse complement strand
CGCGGCCACGGCCACGAGCGCGTCGAGCGACTCGGCGACCGAGACCTCGACCCCGCCCCGCGCGCGGAGCGTCTGGACGAAGTCGAGGATGCGCGCGCGCATCCCCCGGATGCTAGCCGCTCACACGAAGAGGAGCGACAGGAGGCGCGTCATCCACGGGATGAAGGAGAAGAACGTGTACACCGTCGCCAGCATGACCAGCGCCTCGTCCACGAACGGCTGGTCCCCGAGCCGGCGGAGGATGACGAGGAACCCGCACGCCTTGGCCTTGAAGAGGAGGAGGGTGGCTCCGGTGCCGATGAAGGGCATCCACTGGAGCAGGATCGGGTTGCCCTCGGCCCAGTGGTGGTGCAGGCCCTCGTAGGTGGCGACGCCGTCGAACACCTGCAGGCAGAGGTTCAAGAGGAAGAGCTGGTGCAGGCGTTTCGTCGACATGGCGCCCCGAAGTGCGAAATGCAAGCCGGGTGCCAGCGCACCCCGCGCGGTGTCCGCAACGCTCTTCCGGTCCCCGTGTGACGGCCGCGTGTCGCGGATGGCACATCAGCGGGCGGCGAGCAGCGCGCTCACCTTGCCTTCCGCCTTGCGGAGGTCCTCCTCGTGCTTCACGACCAGCGCGAGCGTCTGCCGTACCGTCGCCGGGTCGAGCTCGCGCACGCCGAGCGCGCAGAGCCCGCGCGCCCAGTCGAGCGTCTCGGCGATCGACGGCGCCTTGCGCAGCTCGAGCTTGCGCAGCCCGGCCACGAAGCGCGCCACCTGCGCACGCAGCTTCTCGTCCAGCTCGGGCACCTTGAGGGCGATGATCTCCGCCTCCTTCTCGGGCCCCGGGAAGTCCACGTAGAGGTGCAGGCAGCGGCGGACGAGCGCCTCGGAGAGCTCGCGCGTGCGGTTCGAGGTGAGGACGACGACGGGCCGGTGCCGCGCGCGGATCGTCCCCAGCTCGGGCACGCTCACCTGGAAGTCGGAGAGCACCTCGAGCAGGAAGGCCTCGAACTCCGGATCGGCCTTGTCCACCTCGTCGATCAGGAGGACGACCTTCTTCGCGGCCGCGATCGCGCGCAGCAGCGGGCGCTCGAGCAGGAACTCGGCGGAGAAGATGTGGCTCGAGAGGTTCTCCCAGGTGAGGCCCTCGGCCCGATCGGCCTGGATGCGCAGCAGCTGCTTCTGGTAGTTCCATTCGAAGAGGGCGCGCGCCTCGTCCAGGCCCTCGTAGCACTGGAGGCGGACGAGGTCCGTCGAGAGCATCTCGGCCAGCACCTTGCCGAGCTCGGTCTTGCCGGCGCCCGCCGGGCCCTCGGCGAGGAGCGGCTTCTCGAGCGTGAGCGCCAGGAAGAGCGCCGTCTCCACGCGCGGGGTGGTGATGTAGCGGGCGGCGCGCAGGCCCCGGCGGACGTCGTCGAGGGTCACGGGGCCGCTCATATCAGCGCAGCCGCGGGATGCGAAGGCGATCGAGCAAGCGGTGCGGGCGGTCGATGGCCTTCAGCCACTCGAGGTAGGCCGTGAAGTCGGCGACCAGGGCCTCGACGTCGATGCCGTGCGCGGCGGGGCGGTAGTCCTCGAGCGTGATCAGCGCCTGCGCGAGGAGGTGGACGGCGCCGCGCGTGGCGCCCCGCCGGGTGCGCAGGTGGAGCGCGGCGCCGAGCTGCACGAGGCCCTCCAGGAAGCCGCGCTCCTCGGCCGGCGCTGCCCGCCACGCCTCCTCCCACACCTCCTGCGCGCTCAGGTAGCGGCCGCGGTTGAAGAGGCGCACGCCGCGGCCGACGGGCGAGGTCACTTCCGATCGACGCGCGGGACCGCCGCTTCCATCACGCGCGCGAAGTGCTCGGCGGGGCGCGCCGCCGAGAGATCGAGCTCGAAGTCGTCGGCGGGCGGCGGCGCGGCGAGCTTCGCGAGGAGCTCGTCGACCTCACGTTTGGAGAGACCCAGGGACGCCAGGTCCGCGCCGGCGACCCGCGCGTCGCGCCGGGCCTCGAGGTCGCGGCCTCGGACCTCGATCAACCGCTGGAGCGCTGCGAGCTCGCCGCGCGAGAGGTGCGCGCCGCCGTGCTCGTAGTCGAGCCACGCCTCGAAGCTGAGGGGCGCGACGCGCTTCAACATGCCCGCCATGACGCGCGCGAAGGCCCGGATCTCGTACTGCGCGTGCGCATCGGCGCGCAGGCTCAAGAAGTGGAGCAGGTTGTGGAGGTCGATCTTCCAGTACCACTGCGTGTAGGTCGAGAGCGGGAGGTCGATGCGCGCCAGCTCGCGGGCGACGTCGCGCTGCACGAGCCACTCGTACTGCTCGGCCGCCAGGCGCCGCGCGCGCTCCCAGCGCTCGACGGCGTCCGCATGGATGGCCTCGAGGCTCCCGCCCGAGCGTCCCTGTCGGTTCGTCGCGCTCTGTGGCTGGAAGTGCTCGGGCGCCGGCCGATAGAAGAGCAGGGGCAGCAGCGAGTACCTCCCGCTATACTCGTTCACGCTGGCCGCTCTCGTGCGGATCCACTGCCGCGCGACGAAGATCGGCATCGCGCAGTGGAACTTGAGCTCTACCATCTCGCTCGGCGTCGTGTGCCGGTGGCGGCGGAGGTAGCGGATGAGCCCCCGCGTCTCGCTCGTGCGCCGCGTTCCGTAGCCGTACGAGACGCGCGCCGCGCGCTCGACGTCCTCGTCCGAGCCCATGTAGTCGACCAGCGCGACGAAGCCGTGGTCGAGCACCGGGAAGTAGAGGCCGAGGAGCTCCTCGGCGGCGGGATTGGTGGGCCGGCGCGTCTCCACTGGCGCCCTCCGCTATCACACCCACGC
>JBKPBB010000153.1:0-8942 GCA_046744245.1 Thermodesulfobacteriota bacterium | reverse complement strand
GAGATGGGGGCGGCGGTCGGCACGCTGCGCGATCTGAAGGATCGGCCGCGGCTGCTCGCCCACTGCACCGAGATCAACCGCCTCGAGAACGTGGGCGACCAGCTCCTGCGGCGCGCGGTCGCCCGTCTCTTCCGCGAGAGCCCCGATCCCATCCACGTCATCAAGTGGAAGGAGATCTACGACTACCTGGAGAACGCGATCGATCGCTGCGAGGACGTCGCCAACGTGATCGAAGGCGTGGCGCTCGAGTACGCCTGATCCGCGGGCCGGCCCTCGCGCACCCGCATGATCGTCCTCTTGATCCTCGTCGCCCTCGCCTTCGACTTCATGAACGGCTTCCACGACGCGGCGAACTCGATCGCCACCGTCGTCTCGACCCGCGTCCTCACGCCGCGCGCGGCGGTGGCGTGGGCGGCGTTCTTCAACTTCGTAGCGGCCTTCGGCTTCGGGGTGGCGGTGGCGACCACGGTGGGGAAGGGGATCGTCACGCCCGAGGTGGTCGACCGCGCCGTGATCTTCGCGGCGCTGGTCTCGGCCTTCCTCTGGGACCTGATCACCTGGCGCTACGGGCTCCCATCGAGCTCCTCGCACGCGCTCATCGCGGGCCTCGCCGGCGCCGGGGTCGCGAAGGCCGGCTTCGGGGTGCTGCTGCCGGCGGGGCTGGTGAAGGTGGTCGTGTTCATCGTCGTCTCCCCGCTGGTCGGCTTTCTCCTCGGCGCGCTCTTCATGCTGATCATCATCCGGCTCGTCTATCGCGCCGCGCCGGCCACCATCGATCGCGCCTTCCGCCGGCTCCAGCTCGTGTCCGCCGCCGGCTACAGCCTCGGGCACGGCACCAACGACGCGCAGAAGACGATGGGCATCATCGCCGTGCTCCTCTTCACCTCGGGCTACCTGGGGGGCGAGAAGTTCTACGTGCCGTTCTGGGTCATCCTGATCTGCCACGCGGCGATCGCGCTCGGCACGGCGTTCGGCGGCTGGCGCATCGTGCGCACCATGGGCATGCGGCTGACGGCGCTCCAGCCGGTCGGCGGCTTCTGCGCCGAGACGGCGGGCGCGATCGCGCTCCTCGGCTCGGCCACCTTCGGCATCCCGGTGAGCACGACGCACACCATCACGGGCGCGATCGTCGGCGTGGGCAGCACGCGACGCTTCTCGGCGGTGCGCTGGGGGGTGGCGCAGAACGTGGTCCTGGCGTGGATCCTGACCATCCCGTGCACGGCGGCGATCTCCGCGCTCATCTATCTGCCCTTCCGGCTCCGCTGAGCTCCCTTGACCCGGCGGTCGCCCCTCCAGTAGGGCATCCGGCATGAAGATCGACGGCGGCCTCATGACGACCGACCTGCGCGACGCCGCCCGGCTCGCCGCACACGCCGAGCAGCTCGGCTACGACGGTCTCTGGACGGCCGAAGCGGGCCACGACCCGTATCTGCCCGCCGCGCTCGCCGCGACCGCGACCGAGCGCATCACGATCGGCACCAACATCGCGGTCGCCTTCCCGCGCAGCCCGCTCGTCCACGCGCAGGTCGCCTGGGACCTCCAGGCCGCCTCGCGCGGCCGCTTCGTCCTCGGGCTCGGCACGCAGGTGAAGGGCCACAACGAGCGCCGCTACTCGACGCCGTGGCTGGCGCCGGGCCCGCGGCTCCGCGAGATGATCCTCCTGATCCGCCACATCTGGGAGGTGTGGCAGCACGGCGCGCGGCCCGGGTTCGAGGGCAAGTACTACAAGTTCAGCCTGATGACGCCTTTCTTCAGCCCCGCGCCGCTCGATTGTCCGCTGCCCCAGATCTACATCGCGGGCCTGAACCCCTACATGTGCAGGCTCGCCGGCGAGCTCTCCGACGGCTTCCACATCCATCCCTTCCATTCGGTCAAGTACATCAATGAAACCGTGCTCCCGAACGTCGAGGCCGGACTCGCGAAGGCGGGCCGCAAGCGCGAGCAGGTGGCGCTGGCGAGCACCGCCTTCGTCATCGCCGGCAGGAACCGCGACGAGATCGAGCGCGCCAAGGCGCCGGTGCGCCAGCAGATCTCCTTCTACGCTTCGACCCGCACCTACATCGGCGTCCTCGAGGCCCACGGCTGGGGCGAGACCTGTCTTCGGCTGAACGAGAAGGCGGCCAAGGGCGACTGGGCCGGCATGGGCTCGCTCATCACCGACGAGATGCTGGAGGTCTACGCGGTCGAGGGCACGTACGACGAGGTCCCCGGACTGCTCGAGAAGAAGTACGGCGGGGTGATCGACCGGCTCGGGTTCTACGCGGCGGTCCGGCCAGGGGCGGACGACGACCTCTGGCGGCGGCTCATCGCGGCGTGCCGCTGATCGCTCGCGCGCGGGCGGCGAGCGCGATCACCCGCGCGGCGCGGGCCGCGCGGCGCTCGCCGGGCTCTGCGCCCCGCCGGGATCGCCCGCCACCGGCTCGTGCATGACGGCGTCCAGACGCCGCACGGCCAGCTCGAGCAGCTCGACGGCATCCGCGTTGATCTGGGCGATCCCCGCTCGTTGCGCGGGCGTGAGGTTGTGGACGCGATCCGTGCGCAGCGCCTCGCTGTAGCGGATGATGGCGCTGAGCGGGCTCCGTATCTCGTGCGACATGGCATCCATCGCCCGCTCCGCCGCGCTCGCCCGCGCGTGCGCCTCCCGGGTTTTGGTTACCAGGAAGCCATAGGTCAGCCCGGTGGCGAAGAGAAAGGGCACGCGCAGCAGGAGCGCCGAGTCCAACACCGATCCCTTGGAGAGCAGCAAGAGATAGCCGCTGGCCGCCAGCGCGGCGCCGAGCGCCGTCAGCTCGGGACGCTCGCTGACGGAGGAGAGAAACACGACGAAGAAGAAGACGAAGAAGAAGTCCGGCCCCGCCGCGCCGCACAGCCAGAGACCCGCGGTGATGAGGATGGTGTCGACGAGCACGAGCGTCGGGTCGAAGAGCTTTGCGTGGAAGACGCGATCGGGCAGGCGCATCAGGACGAGGTTGGACCCCAGGAACAGGACGACGCTCGAGGCGATGGCCGGAACGCGCGCGCCCCGCGTGTAGATCACGAGATAGGACAGCGCGATCAGCAGCACCCAGTGCAGTATCAGGACGGTCCGTCGTTTGTCGCTTGCGAGCATGGCGAACCCCTCCGAAGGTCAGGGCCGAGCTTCGAAATGAATTTGTGTCGATGCATTAGCAAGCGCTGTGCCCGACCTCGCCGGTTCCCCTGCAGCCCGAAGTCGTCGGTTCCGGCGGCAGGCGCCCCGGCGTGCGCCATGCGAGTGGCAGGGGCGGCGGAATTTTAACGGAGGCTCGGAAGGTCACGGCGCGCTCTCGCGCGCGGCCATGGAATCAGGGCCGGCACGCGCGCGGCATAGCGCACGTACTCCTCCCCCAGGACGCCGCGCAGCGCGCGCTCCTCGAGCCACGCCTTCAGCACCACACCGACGGCGAAGCCGCCGCCCAGGCACGCGCTCGCGGGCGACGGATGCGCGAGGAACGAGCCGGCGGCGAGGAGCAGGCCGGCCAGGTAGATCGGGTGCCGCACCAGACGGTAGGGCCCGCGCTCGACGAGCACGTGCTGGGCGCGGACCTGGACCACGCCCGACCACATCGGCCCGAGCGTGCGTCGCGCCCAGCCGTGCAGCGCGACCCCGCCGGCGGCGAGCACGAGGCCGACCAGCGCGGCGCCAGGCCGGAAGGCGAAGCGTCCGAGCGCCCGCTCGAGCACCAGCGCGCCGGCGAGCGAGGTCACCAGCACGGCCAGGCCGGCGGCCACCGACGGCTGCCAGGCGCGCAGGACGACGGGACCGAGCCGTGCGCGCGCCGCGTGCTCGCGCCGGGTCTGCCGGACGCCGTCGAGCACGAGCACGGCCCAGGCGGCTGCGAGCAGGGTGTCGGCGACGGATGCGGTGGGAAGCGGCGTGCGCCGATGCTAGTGGCGCCGCCGCGGGGCCGCAAACCGTGCTTGCAGCTCCCGCCCCGATCTGCAAAACGAGGAGCCATGGCCGTCCTCAAGGTCGCGCGCCTGGGCCATCCCATCCTCCGGCAGGTGGCCGAGCCGGTCTCCCCCGAGGCGATCGGCGCGCCCGAGATCCAGCGCCTGATCGACGACATGTTCGAGACCATGGACGACCACGACGGCGCGGGACTCGCGGCGCCGCAGGTGCACGTCTCGCGCCGCATCGTCATCTACGGCGTGGCGTCGAACCCGCGCTACCCCGATGCGGAGTCGGTCCCGGCGACCGTCCTCATCAACCCAAGGCTCACGCCGCTCACCGAGCAGCAGGAGGAGGACTGGGAGGGCTGTCTCAGCGTCCCCGACCTGCGGGGCAAGGTGCCGCGCTTCACGCGCGTACGCGTCGAGGCCTACGGGCGCGAGGGGAAGCCGCTCTGCTTCGACGCCGAGGGCTTCCACGCCCGCGTCGTGCAGCACGAGTGCGACCACCTCGACGGCAAGGTGTACCTGGACCGCATGCGCTCGATGGAGACGCTCGTCTTCCTGCCCGAGTTCCAGCGCTACTGGATGACGCGGCGGTAGTCTACCCCGCGGCGCGCTGCTCGCTCGCGAGCCGCGCGGGGATCGTCACGCTGAACGTCGAGCCCGCCCGCGGCGTGCTCTGCGCTTCGACCCGGCCGCCCAGGATCGTGACCAGCCGCTTGACGATGTAGAGGCCGAGACCCACGCCCCCGAAGCGACGCGTGCTCGAGCCGTCCACCTGGCGGAACATCTCGAAGATCACCGGGAGGTGCTCGGCGGCGATGCCGATGCCCGTGTCGTGCACGGCGATCGTGAGCGCGCCGTCGGCGGCCGACGCGATCACGTCCACGCGCCCGGCCGGCGTGAATTTGAGCGCGTTGTCGACCAGGTTCTTCACGACCGTCTTGAGCTTCACCCGGTCGCTCAGGACGGCCGCGCGGCCGACGCGGTTCTGCCAGTGGAGGGCGACGGGGGGCGGCACCAGCGGGTCGAGCTCGCCGCCGAGCTCGGCGAACAGCGCCTCGAGGTCGACCGGCGCGCGCTCGACCCGCTCGTGGCCGGCCTCGAGGCGGCCCAGGTCGAGGGTGGCGTTCACCAGGCCGAGGAGCTCGATGGCGCTCCGCCGCACGCGCTCGATCGTGTCGCGCTGCTCGGTGGTGAGCGGACCGAAGGTGCCCTCGGCGAGCAGGTCGGCGTAGCCGGTGATCACGTTGAGCGGCGTGCGGAGCTCGTGGGACATGGTGGCCACGAACTCGGACTTGAGCCGGCTGGCCGACTCGAGATCGGCGATCAGGCGGGTGTTCTCGAGCGCCACCGCGGTGGCGTGCGCGATGCCGAGCGCGAGGCGCCGCTGCTTGGCCGAGAACGGTCCCGTCCGCGTGCGGTAGCCGCCGGAGAGCGTGCCGATGATCTCCTCCCGGCGGCAGATGGGCACGCACAGCGCCGAGGCCTGGGCCAGGCGGCGCATGAGATCGGGCGGAATCAGGTCCGGGCCGCCCGTGCCCGCCAGCTCCAGCGCCTCGCCCGCACGGAGCGCGCCCAGCAGGGGAAGGCTGCCCCAGGGAAACTCGAGCTGCCCCAGCTCGGCCACCACCTCGGGGCTGCTGCCGACGTTCGAGTGCAGGCGGAACGCCTGGCGCGCCTCGTCGTAGACGAAGGTGCTGCTCCAGTCGCAGCCGAGGCTCTCGACCACGAGCCGGTTCACGCGCTCGAGCATGTCGGGCTGGCCCAGGTGCGCGTTGAGCGTCTCGCTCACGCGCGCCAGGGTCGCGGCGATCTCCGTCTCCTCGGCCTGCCGTGCGGCGTGCAGGAAGGCGTCGGCGCGGTAGCGCTCGAGGAAGAAGGCGCCCCAGGTCGTCGTGATCGTGCCCGTGACCAGTGCCAGGACCGACACGAGCAGGCTGTCGCTGGTGAAGAGGTGCGGCAGGGCGAGGCCGAAGCTCGCGAACGAGGCGGCGGCGACCACGAGCTGCGCCCGCCAGCCCCAGGGGAGAAGGACGAGGAGGGCCGTCAGCAGGCAGACCTGCGCCATCGCGAGCCGCTCGACGGACCCACCGACGCTGGCGTTGTACGCGGAGAGGAGCGTGGCGAGCGTGCTCGCGAGGGCCGCGGCGAGCGCGCGCGGCGCGAGGGGGAGGCGCGGAACGCGGCAGGCGACCACGGCGAGCAGGCAGACGAGCACCTCGAGCCCGTACTTGAGCAACCCCGCGGGGGCGTGCGCCGGGACCTGCGTCGCGATGACCACCGAGCCGCCGACGCAGACGAGGAAGAGGACGACGGTCAGATCGAGTCGGGTGCCGAGCAGGCGATCCGTCTCGGCGCGGTAGGCGTCGCGCAGCGCCGTCTCCTCCGCCTGCGCGCCGCCGGCCGCGGCCGGGTGCAGGGCACCACTCACGAGGCGATCCTCCCCGCGCTCCCGCCGGGCCTCTCCGCGGCCGTCCCGCGCGGGAGGGTCACGGTGAAGCAGGAGCCCACCCGCGGCGTGCTCTCGACCGTGATCTGGCCGTCGAGGAGCTCGACCAGCCGCCGCACGATGTGGAGCCCGAGCCCCACGCCGCCGAAGCGGCGCGTGGAGGAGGCGTCCACCTGGCGGAACATCTCGAAGATCACCGGCAGGTCGGCAGCCGCGATGCCGATGCCGGTGTCGCGCACCTCGATGACGAACCGCTCGCCGGCCGCGCTCGCGCGCACCTCGACGCTGCCGTGGAGCGTGAACTTGAGCGCGTTGCCGACCAGGTTCTTCAGGATCGTCTTCACCTTCACACGGTCGCTGCGCACGCGGCGCGCCGCGGGCTGGACGAGCCAGCGCAACGCCACGCCCGGCTGCACCATGGTCTCGAGCTCGCGATCGAGCTCGTCGGAGAGCGCCTGCAGATCGACGGGCGCCGAGTCGATGGCCTCGCGGCCCGCCTCCAGGCGCCCGAGGTCGAGGGTGGCGTTCACCAGCTCGAGGAGGTCGAAGGCGCTTCGGCGGATGCGCCCGAGCGTGTCCTGCTGGTCGGAGGTGAGGGGGCCGAACGTGCCCTCGGCGAGCAGGTCGGAGTAGCCGGTGATGACGTTGAGCGGCGTGCGCAGCTCGTGCGACATGGTCGCCACGAACTCCGACTTGAGACGGCTCGCCGCCTGGAGGTCGGCGATCAGGCGCGCGGTCTCGAGCGCGATCGCGGTGGCGTCCGCGATGCCGAGCGCGAGGCGCCGCTGCTTGGAGGAGAAGGGCCCGGTGCGCGTCCGATAGGCGAAGATCATCACCGCGATCACCTCGCCGCGGCGCGCAACCGGCGCGCACAGCTGGGAGGCCGTGTCCCAGCGCCGCAGCAGCTCGGGCGGGACGTAGGGCTGGTGCTGGGCGTCCTCGATCTCGAGCAGCTCGCCGGGGCGGATCGCCTGGACGAGCGGCGAGCCGTCGGGCGCGAAGTCGATGTGCGCCACCTCGGCCGCGACCTCCGGGCGTGCCTTCACGTGCGCGGCCAGGCGGAAGGCGTGGCGGTGGTCGTCGAGCACGAAGATGCCGCCGAAGTCGCAGCCGAGCGCGTCGACGGCGAGCCCGGTCACGCGCTCGAGCATGTCGGGCTGGCCCAGGTGCGCGTTGAGCGTCTGCCCGATGCGGACGAGCGCGGCGGCGATCTCCGCCTCCTCCTGCGTGAGCGCGGAGGCGACCGAGAGCAGCGTGGTGCGCACGAAGGCGTCGTGGCGATAGCGGTCGAGGAACACGGCGCCGAAGACCGAGGTCACGGCACCCGTGAGCAGCGCGAGGATCGAGTAGACGAGCGCCTCGGTGGCCGGCAGATGGGGCACGGCGACGACGAAGCCGCCGAGCGAGGCGCTGGCAATCAGGAGCTGCGCCCGCCACCCCCACGGGAGGAGCACGACCAGGCCGCTCAGCAGGCAGACCTGGAACATGGCGCAGCGCTCGGCCTGCCCGCCGACCAGCACGTTGTAGCGGATCATCAGCAGGGAGAGGCAGGCGCAGACGAGCGCGGCGACGGTCTCGGTGGTGAGGGCGCGGAGGGAGAACCGCTCGAGGACGAGGCCGAGCGCGCACACCGCGATCTCGATCCCGTAGGTGTCGCGCAGCGTGTGGCCGCGCTCGGGGTGGTAGATGGGCTCGAGCAGCATGGCGATGCCGACAGAGAGGAGAAAGAACCCGAGCACGATCCCGAGCCGGTGGCGGATCTCGCGCCGCGTCTCCTCGATGTACGCGGCCGCGGTCGCCTCCGGCGCCGTGCCTCCCGCGCGAGCGCGCGCTCCATCATCCAGACTCGTCATCGTGCGCGCACCCCAGGCCTTCCCGCCCAGCGGTGCTCTTCGGGTATCGACCGGGAAGTCGAGGAACTTTAGGAGGTTGCCGGCTGGACAGGCGCGCCACGCCCGACTAGCCTCGCGGCCGTGACGCGCGGTCGCGCCCTCTTCCTTCTCGTCCCCCTCGCCGCCGCCCTGGCGCGACCGGGAGGAGCAGCCATGGCCTTCGAGCTCAAGTCGAGCGCCTTCAAGGCCGGCGAGACGATCCCCCGCAAGCACACCTGCGACGGCGAGGACCGCTCGCCCCCGCTCGCCTGGACCGAGCCGCCGCCCGGGACGAGGAGCTTCGCGCTCGTGTGCGACGACCCCGACGCGCCCGCGGGCACCTGGGTGCACTGGGTGCTGTACGGCGTGCCGTCGAGCGCGTCGAGCCTCCCCGAGGGCGTGCGGCCCGCACCGGTGCTGGACGACGGCAGCCGACAGGGAGCGAACGACTTCCGCCGGACGGGGTACGGCGGACCATGTCCCCCGCGCGGCGCGCCGCACCGCTACTACTTCAGGCTCTACGCGCTCGACGTCGTCCTCGCGCTTCCTCCCGGCGCGACCAATGCGGCCCTCATGAAGGCCGTCGAGGGGCACACGCTCGGCCAGGCCGAGCTGATGGGCCGCTACGCGCGGCAGTAGCCGCCGGCCGGCGGGGGCCTGTCTCTTATACACATCTCCGAGCCCACGAGACAACCAGCCACATCGCG
>JBKPBB010000148.1:0-20968 GCA_046744245.1 Thermodesulfobacteriota bacterium | reverse complement strand
ACCTTGATGTTCGCGGCGCCGTAGGCGGACTCGGTCTCGGGCCTGCTCATGGACCTCCGAAAAGCGGTTTGGTTGCCCTTCGGATTCTACCCGTTAGAGGGCTCGGACGCCATAGCGAGGTGACGAAAATTGCATCGATATTCTCATAGCTTGTGACCCCTTTATGCCTGCGAATAGAACGGCAGCCCAGGGGCTCGATCGGGGTGCTCGGGGCGGGCTCGGGTCAGAGCCGCATGGGCATCACGACGTAGGTGTAGTCGGGGTCCTGGGAACCCCGCACCACCCCCGGTCCGACCTCGTCGGTGAAGCCGAGCTCGATCACGTCCCCTTCCGCGTGCACCGTCAGCACGTCGATCAGGTAGCGCGCGTTGAAGCCGATCGTGAGCGGGTCGCCCGTGTACTGCACGTCGAGCTCCTCCGAGGCCTCGCCCTGGTCGGGATTGCTCGCGGACAGCTCGAGCTTCCCGCGCTCCAGATGCAGCTTCACACCGTGCGAGCGCTCGCTCGACAAGAGCGAGATGCGCCGCAGCGCGGAGAGGAAGTCATCGCGGTTCGCACGTGCCTGCACGCGCGCTGCACCAGGGACCACCTGGCGATAGTCCGGAAAGTCGCCCTCCACGAGCCGCATGAAGAACGAGAGGGAGCGCAGGATCAGGCGGACGTCCTTGGGCGAGACGATCATCGTCACCTCGGGATCCTCCGCCTCGTCGAGGAGCTTTCGCGCTTCGACCAGCCCCTTGCGTGGCATGATGGCGCCCCGCTCGAGCTTCGCGTTCGGCAAGCGGCGGTCGATCATCGCCAAGCGGTGCCCGTCGGTGGCCACCATGCGCAGCACCCCATCATCCTCGTTGCCCACGAAGACACCCGAGAGATTGAACCGCGTCTCGTCCGAGGACACCGCGAACAGCGTGCGGTCGATCATCTCCCGCAGCGTCCCCACAGCGATCGAAATGGTCGTCCCCTCGGGCGCATCGGTCCCGAGCGGCAACTGCGGGAAATCCTTCGCGTCGAGGCTCACGATCTTGAACTTCGAGCGCCCAGCGAGGACCTCCACCCAGCCGGCCTGCACGGACTTGAGGACGACCTCCTCGGCAGTGACCTCGCGCGTGATCTCGTAGAGCTTGCGCGCGTTCAGGGTCACTGTGCCTTTCTTCTTGACCTGCGCCGTGATCAAGCCGCGCAGTCCCACCTCCATGTCCGTCGCCGTGAGCGCGATCCCCTCGGCAGCAGGCTCGATCAAGACGTTGGCGAGGATCGGCAGGGTGTTCCGCCGCTCGACGACCCCTTGCACGAGATGGAGACCCCGAACCAGGTCCTCGCGCCGAACCGTGACCTCCATGGCCTACCTCACCCTTCCTGACTTGTTCCGATTACCCCGAGCCTCTCCGGGTACTCCGTTACGTTCTCTCATAGTACAAAGTCGTTGTCGTCGTAGGGAGTGTGGATGGTGTGGAGAAGCAGGTAACACCTCGCTACCATCTAGAAGAGTGCGTCGTGCTTGTCCACTGAGGGCTCGCGAGTTGTTCCCCCAGGCTAGTGCTCTCGTATGCTCCGCTCCAGCCGCTCGACGGTCGCCTGGAAGGCCGCGTCCTCCTTGATGCGCCGCTCGGTGACCGTGGTGGCATGGATCACGGTCGAGTGGTCGCGCCCGAAGAGCTCCCCGATGTGCGGGAAGGACACGCTCATGAGGCGGCGGCAGAGGTACATGGCGAGCTGCCGCGGCACCACCACGTTCTTGCTGCGTCGCTTCGACCGCAGGTCGATTGGCCGCACCGAGAAGTGGCCGCACACGGCGGTGAGGATCTCCTCGAACGACACCCTGGGCACCTGGGGCTTCAGGACCGCCTGTAGGACCTCGCGTGCGAACTCGATGGTGATCGGACGGTGGGCGAGCGAGGCGTGGGCCCCGAGCCGGGTGAGCGACCCTTCGAGCTCCCGGACATTGGCCGTGAACTCGCTGCCCAGGAACAGCGCTACGTCGTTCGGGAGGGGGATGCCTTCCATCTCGGCCTTCTTCTCGATGATCGCAACGCGGGTCTCGACGTCGGGCGGCTGGATGTCGGCGATCAGCCCCCACTCGAAGCGGTTCCGCAATCGCTCCTCCAGGTCGTGGATGTCCTTCGGGACCTTGTCGGAGGTGAGAACGATCTGTCGGCGCTGGTCGTAGAGCGAGTTGAAGGTGTGGAAGAACTCCTCCTGGGTGCGCTCGCGGCCGGCCAGCAGCTGCACGTCATCGAGGATGAGGACGTCGACCTTGCGGAAGCGCTCCTTGAACTCCCCCATGCGGTCGCGTCGCAGCGACGCGATGAGGTCGTTCATGAACACCTCGGAGGACAGGTAGGCGATGCGCGCGAGCGAGTTGCCGTGGAGGATCTGGTGCCCGATCGCGTTGGCCAGATGCGTCTTGCCGAGTCCCACGCCGCCGTAGATGAACAGCGGATTGTAGTGATCGCCCGGCTGCGACGCGACGGCCTTGCTCGCCGCGTGGGCGAACTGGTTCGAGGCGCCGACGACGAAGTTCGCGAACGTGTACTTGGGGTTGAGGGCAGCGAGGAGGGGACGAGCACGTCGCTCGCCGCGCCGGCGGGCGGAGTCCGGGAAGAGCTCCCCCTGGTTGCGTACCGGAAGCTGGATCACGACCTGCCGCGGCCCGAGCACCGCAGCGACGCTCGCCTGGATGACGGGAAGATACCGGTCGTTCACGCAGTGGAGGACCAGGCGATTCGGCGCCTCGAGGTGGAACTGAGACGGCGTGACGTCGAGCGGCCTGAGCGGGCGGATCAGCTGGTTGAGATCCTCCACGCTCACGCGTTCGGCGACGCGCTCGAGGACGCGGTCCCAGGCGCGCTCGATGTCCGAGGCGAGCGAGTTACGCACACGCGCGTCCACAGCTGTTCATAACGTGCCAACCGTAAGGAATCACAGACCGTTCGCCGTCTCCCACCAGGTCACAAGCAGCCGTGGCGAGCGCCCAGCAGACCGGACCCGAGCGACCTGCGACCGGGGGGAACACCTGCTGCACGATGTCTCGCGGGGAAGAGATGTCGAAGGCGCTTCCCTATAGGCGATGTGTCGATCGCGCTGCAAGTGGAATCGTACAGGGGCGCGGCGGGGCGGCGGACTTGACGCTTCGCCGGACGGGTGCAACGGTCGCCGAGGCCGTGTCACGCACCTCCGACGAGCTCTACGCCGAGGCGTGTCGGGTGATTCCGGGCGGCGTCAACAGCCCGGTGCGCTCCTGGAGCGCCGTGGGGGGAAAACCGCTCTTCATCCAGCGCGCGCGCGGCGCCGAGGTGGTCGATGCAGACGGCCACGCGTACCTCGACTTCGTCGGATCCTGGGGGCCGCTCCTGCTCGGGCACGCGCATCCGGCCGTGATCGCCGCGATCGCCGAACGCGCGCGCCATGGGACGAGCTTCGGCGCCCCCACGGTCGGCGAGGTGCAGCTCGCGCGGCTGCTGGTCGAGGCGCTGCCCTCGCTCGAGCAGGTGCGTCTCGTCAGCTCGGGCACCGAAGCGACCATGAGCGCGCTCCGCCTCGCGCGTGCGACCACCGGACGGGACCTGATCGTCAAGTTCGCGGGCTGCTACCACGGGCACGTCGATGCGCTGCTGGTCCGGGCAGGGTCCGGCGCGCTGACGCTCGGCGTGCCGGACAGCCCGGGTGTCCCGGCGGCGCTGGCGACCCTCACCCTGACCGCGGAATTCAACGATACGGCGGGAATGCGGGAGCTCTTGCGCCGTCGCGGCCGGGACATCGCCGCCGTCATCGTCGAGCCGGTGGCCGGCAACATGGGGGTAATTCCTCCCGCGCCGGGGTTCCTCGAGGCGCTGCGCGAGGAGACCTCGCGGGCAGGTGCACTCCTCGTGTTCGACGAGGTCATCACCGGGTTCCGGGTCGGCTGGAGCGGGGCGCAGGGCCGGTACGGGGTCGCTCCCGATCTCACCTGCCTCGGCAAGATCATCGGCGGTGGACTGCCGCTCGCCGCCTTCGGGGGTCGGCGCGACCTGATGGAGCGTCTCGCGCCAACCGGCCCGGTGTATCAGGCGGGAACGCTGTCGGGGAACCCGCTGAGCGTCGCCGCGGGGCTGGAGACGCTCACCAAGGTGCGCGAGATGCGCGCGGCGTATGAGCGCCTCGAGGAGCTCGGAGCCCTCGCCGAGCGGGGACTCGCCGAGGCGACGCAGGCCGCCGGCGTGGCGGCGTGCGTCAATCGGGTCGGTTCGATGCTGACCCTGTTCCTGGGGGTCGAGGGAGTGTCCGACTACGACGGCGCCCGGCGGGCGGACAGCGCTCGCTTCCGCCGGTTCTTCCGCGGCATGCTGGACGAGGGCATCTACCTTCCGCCGTCGCAGTTCGAGGCGATGTTCGTCTCGCTGGCGCACACCGAGAGCGACATCGAACGGCTCGCCCACGCGGCGAGGAAGGTCCTGGTGGCCTGCTAGGTGGCGGCACGCAATCCCTTCGTCCGAGCCGGGTGGTACACGGCCCTCGGCATCAACTTCTCGGGCACGATCGCCGGAGGCGCTCTCGTCGGCTGGGCGATCGACCGGTGGCTCGGCTCCGCACCATGGGCACTGCTGACCGCTACCGTGTTGGGATTGGTCGGCGGCCTCATCTGGCTCATCCAGGCCCTCAGGCAGCTCGAGCGGAGTGACCACGAGCCCGAGCCTTAGCCGGCTGCAGGCACGTCACTGGGCCCTCGTCGCTCTGGCGGCGGGCGCCTCGAGCGCGGCCGGTCGCCCCGGGGCGGGCGGCGTCCTCCTCGGCGGCGGCGTCATCGGACTCTCTGTTCTCCTCTACTCGGCCGGGCTCCGCGCTCTGCTCGGGCGGGCCGGCCCGCGCCTTGCTATTGCCCTTCTGTTTGCTAAACTCCTGGCGTTCCTGGGGCTTGGCTGGTGGGCCTTCGCCTCGGGTCGAGAGCAGCGTCCAGACCCGATCGGTTTCGCAGTCGGCCTCACCTGCTTCCCCGTAGCGGCCGTGTGGGAGGCGATGCGGGTGCGGGGAAGTTGATGGAAGACGAGCCGTTCACCTGGTTCGGGGCGCTCGGGCTCCCCGAGAAGATCGCGACGGCCGGGCTCGTCGCCGGGTTCCTGGTGGTGTTCGCGGCGCGCGTGCGCCGGAAGCTCGGCGCGACGGAAGCCGCGCTCGAGCCCGAGGACGGGGTCACGGTGCGCAACCTGGCGGAGAGTCTCGTCGAGGCGATCTCGGGGCTCGCCGAGGGCGTCATCGGCCACGGCGCCGAGCGCTATGTGCCGCTGCTCGCGAGCTTCTTCGTCTTCATCCTGGCCTGCAACCTGATCGGGCTGGTACCGGGGTTCACCCCGCCGACGTCCGACTTCAACATCACCTTCGGCTTGGGCATCGTCTCGTTCATCGCGTATCAGGTTGCGGGCGCGCGCGAGCACGGCCTCCGGTACGTGAAGCAGTTCCTCGGCTCGGTGGTTCTCCTCTACCCCCTCATGCTGGTCGTCGAGCTGTTCAGCCACGTATTCAGGCCCATCTCGCTCGGCATCCGTCTGTTCGCCAACATGGTGGCGGACCACGAGGTGGTGGAGATCTTCACCGGCCTCACGAAGATTGGCATCCCGGTCGCGTTCTACGGCCTCGGAGCGTTCGTCTGCGTGGTGCAGGCCTTCGTTTTCACCATGCTGAGCGCGATCTACATCGCGCTCGCCGTGAGTCACGATCACTGAGTGCAGGGTTGGGCCGCCATCCCGGCGGGAGCGGAAGAGGATAAGAGGAGAGGAAGGGAGAGCGGGCGGCCAAGAAGAGGAGCTGAATGAAGCGCATCGGTGGAACACTGGTCGCCGTCGGGATCTTTCTCGCGGCGAACCCCGCTCTGGCGGAGGTGGCAGGGGAAGGGGGCGGAGCGTCATGGTGGAGGGGCCTCATCGCGCTCGCGGGCGGGCTCGGGCTCGGCATCGCGGCTTTCGGGGCCGGGCTGGGCCAGGGCCGGGCGACGGCGGCGGCGATGGAGTCGATCGGGAGGAACCCCAATTCGGCGGATCGCATCTTCACGCCGCTGATAGTGGGCCTCGCCCTGATGGAGGCTCTCGCGTTGTACGCGTTCGTGATCGCGATCCTCTTGTACGGCAAGGTTCCGCCGCTCTGACCGCGGGGCGCACCGGCCGGAGCATCCGCGGCCTCCGGCCGGCCGAGCGCCGTTCTCGGCGGACTCTCTTCGCGGTCCATGACGGGTGGTCCGGACGCACGCGAGCGGTTCTTCTTTTCGCGAGTGGGCACGGTGGTGGGGACTGCAGGGTGGAGGTGCGTCATGTGGTGGACCATGCCTGAGGCGGGGGAGCAGCAGGGCGAGGGGGTACCGGTGCGGCGGCTCGCGGTCGCGGGCTCGTTCCAGCGTCGGCAGCGCACGGTGCTGACCCTCGTGCCGCTCCGGGACGTGCACCCGAACCCCGAGCAGCCGCGCAAGCACTTCGACGACGAGAAGCTCGGCGAGCTGGCGGCGTCGATCAAGGCGCACGGGCTCCTGCAGCCGATCGTGGTGCGGCCGACCGCGGCCGGCCTGGAGCTGGTGGCCGGGGAGCGGCGCTTCCGGGCGGCGCAGCTCGCCGGCGTCGATCGGCTGCCCGCGCTCGTGCGCGAGGTCGAGGATCCGCTCGAGCTCGCCCTCATCGAGAACCTGCAGCGTGAGGATCTCTCGCCGCTCGAGGAAGCCGAGGGCTTGGCGACCCTCATCGCGCGCCACGGGTACAGCCACCGCGAGGTGGCGGAGCTGCTCGGCAAGAGTCGGCCGTACGTGTCGAACATTCTCGCGCTCACGCGCCTGCCGGAGGCGGTGAAGGTGGACCTCCAGCGTGACGGAGGGCTGATATCGCGGGAGCTGCTCATGGGGGTCGCGCGCCAGGAGGATCCGGAGACGGCGCTCGCGCTCTGGCGCCGCCTGCAGCTCGGGGTGCTGTCGGTGCGGCGCTTCCGCGAGGAGAAGGCCGGCCGTCGCCCGGAGCGCGCAGCGGTGGCAGAGGTGCTCGCGGCGGGACGACGAATGAACCGAGCCCTCGCCCGGCTCCTGGCTGACGAGCTGCCCGCCAGCGACGCGCCGCGGATCGCGCGAGCGCTCAGGCGGACCAGGCGCCTCATCGACCGACAGCTCGAGGCCGTCTCACCCCCGGCGCCCCCCGGTCCGTCGTAGCGGAAACGCGCCACTCGTTGTGGCGCTTCGCTACCGCGCGCCGTCACGTTTCGTTACGTCGTTTCATGGTCGCGGGAGCGTTTTCCGTGCCTGATCGCTGCTCTGGGTGGCTGTGTCGCGTGGCACGCGACCTGCTCCTCCGGCATCGCAGGGGGAGGAGGCACCGATGGAAACGCAAGCAGCGAGAAGGCTCGACGAGCCGGCAGGTCCTGGGCTGGAGCCCGAGACCATCCTTCCGTCGCAATTCTTCGATCGCTTCCAGATCGACGCATCCCTGCAGCCCGAGAAGCGGCTCATGCTCGCCGTGCTCGAGGACGCGGTCGGCGCCTTCCAGAAGCACGTGACCTCGTCCACGCGCCGCGGGCAGCGATTGTTCGCCGAGGCAGAGGAGTGGTTCGCGGCGCCCGCCACGGAGTGGCCGTTCGGCTTCGAAAGAATCTGCGAGGCCCTCGGCCTCGAAGCGGCATACATCCGCATGGGCCTGGGGCGATGGCGCGAGGGCCAGCAGGCCGAGGTGCCGTCCTCGGCGAAGGTCGTGCGCTTCCCGTTCCGTCGTGTGAACGGCCGCCGCCACTCCATCACGGGCCGCCCGGTCGGGCTGCGCCGCTCCGCGTAGCGGTCTCTTCTGCGCGCTCCGTCGGCGCGCGGCCATGGGTCGCGGCGCGGGCGGACCGCAGCTTTACGCTCGCCGGCCTTCCTGCGATACTCGCGCGCTTTCATGCCGGGGCTCACTGAGCGACAGGCGGGCGTCGGCTCGGTCGCCGAGGGGCTGGAGGCGCTCCTGCGCTGGGTGAGACCCACCTTCGGGTACGCGGCCGGCGCCCGGCCAGCGCTCGACGTCGGCTACTTCGCCAACGTGGTGCCGGTCGCACCGAACCTGGGGATCGCCATCTCCACCGACGGCGTGGGCACGAAGCTCCTCGTGGCGCAGGCGGTGGGGCGCTTCGACACGGTCGGCATCGACTGCGTCGCGATGAACGTCAACGACGTCGTCTGCGTCGGGGCGCGGCCCGTGGCGCTGGTCGACTACATCGCGCTCGAGCAACCGATGCCGGCGCTGCTCGACGCGCTCGGCCGAGGCCTCGCGCGCGGTTGCGAGCTGGCCGGCGTCTCGTGTCCGGGCGGAGAGCTCGCGCAGCTGCGCGAGATGCTGCGGGGCGCCCGCCCCGGCAGCGCCGTCGATCTGGTCGGCACCGCGATCGGCACGGTCGCGCTCGATCGGGTGATCGCCGGGAAGGACGTCGCCGAGGGGGACGTGCTGCTGGGTCTCGAGAGCGCCGGGCTCCACTCCAACGGCTTCACCCTCGCGCGGCGCGCGATCGAGCGCGCGGGTCTGGCGCTCGACGCCCACGTCCCGGAGCTCGGCGGTGCGCTGGCAGACGAGCTGCTGCGTCCGACGCGCATCTACGTGCGCTCGGTGCTCGACGTGCTCGAGGCCGGGCTCCCCGTCCGCGCGCTCGCGCATGTGACCGGCGACGGACTCTTCAACCTCGTGCGCACCGTGCGTCCGGTCGGGTTCGACATCGAACGATGGCCGGCGCCGCCGCCCATCTTCGGGCTCGTGCAACGTCTCGGTCAGATCGCGGACGAGGAGATGTACCGCACCTTCAACATGGGCATCGGCTTCGCGCTCGTGGTGGCGCCCGCAGGCGCCGACGAGGCGCGTGCCCGTCTGGCGCGGACCGGCGAGCGCGTCCACGTGCTCGGCCACGCGACCGCGGATCCGGAGCGCACCATCCACCTCCGGCCACGCGGCCTCGTCGGCCGCGGCGGGCGTTTCACGCGCGCCTGAGAGCCCGCGCGCGCACGCCGGCGGACCGCTCAGGACTCGACGAGCTCGATGCGCACGCGAGCGACGCCGCGTCGTACCATGCCGAGGACGCGTGCTGCTCCGTAGGAGAGGTCGATCTCCCGCTGCCGCATGTAGGGCCCCCGGTCGTTGATCGTCACCATCACGGAGCGACCGTTGAGCAGGTTCGTCACCCTGACCTTGCTGCCGAGCGGGAGCGTGCGGTGGGCACCGGTCAGCTTGGACGGGTCGTAGAGTTGGCCGCTCGCGGTCGGGCGGCGAGCGAACTCCCCTCCGTACCACGATGCGTGTCCGACGACAGGCTCGCCCTGGACCATGTCCGCGCCGGCTGGGTGCGCCGGGGCGATCAGCGAGGCGACGGCCAGCGCGACCAGCGACAAGACGTTCGTTCGCGCATGAAAAAGGGGCCGGGGGATCGCTCCCCCGGCCCCAAAGGGCACGGTTTGCATGATCCCGCTCCTTGAACGCCGGCGAAGTTAGCTGACGGGTTCGGGCTCAAAGGAGCTAGCCCGTCCGGGTCCGCCCTCGGCGACCCCCGGATTGACCCCAGACCTCGGGTCCTCCGCTCCCCGCTCAGGGGATTAGGCGTATGTCGGATTTCTCGCCCGCTGACTGTGCCGGAGCACGGGCTGGGCTGTCAATCACGCAGGCCCGACGGCGAACGCTACCTTGCTCCAACTGATCGAAATCATGGGTTCTTGGGATAGCCGAGCGCGTGATCGACGAGGTTGCGGAGCGGCTGCCCCTCCAGGTACCGTTCGAGGTTCTCGACGAAGAGATCGAGGGCCCGCTCGAAATAGCGGGGCGTCGCTCCCGCAACGTGCGGGGTGAGGATCGCGTTCGGCAGGGCCCAGAGAGGGTTCGACATCGGAAGCGGCTCCTCTTCGAAGACGTCGAGCCCGGCGCCGGCGATCAATCCACGGCGGAGGGCATCGACGAGCGCCGCCTCATCGACGACCGGGCCTCGGGCGACGTTCACGAGCACGGCGTCGGGGCGCATGAGGCCGATCTCCCGCGCGCCGATCATACGCTCGGTCTCGGGGGTGTGCGGCACGCACAGCACGACGAAGTGCGCCCAGCCCAACACGTTCCGGAGGCCGTCCGGCCCGACCACGGCTTCGTATGGGGGCGGCGGCTTGGCGGGAGGATGGCGTCGCAGGCCGCGGACGACGGCTCCCAGCGCTGCCGAATCGGCCGCGACCGCGGCGCCGATCGGCCCGAGCCCGAGCACCGCTACCCTGCTGCCTCGGAACTCGCGGATGGGGGTGCCGGCGCCGGCCATCACCGCGGGGCGGTCCCAACGCCCCTCTCGCTGCAGGCGGGCGGCGACGTGGAGATTGCGGCAGAACGCCAGCATGACGCCGAGCACGTGCTCGGCGATGCCGGTCGATGCGATCCGCGAGCCGTTGGTGAGGAGAATCCCGCGTTCCACGACCGGCGACGAGAGATTGCCTTCGATACCCGCCGACGCCGACTGGATCCAGCGCAGCCGCGGGGCCTTCGGAACCAGCTCCGCAGGGAAGCGAAAGCCGTAGAACACCTCGGCGTCGGCCGCCTCGCGGGCGAGCGCCTCGGCGTCATCGGCGCCCACGAACGTGACCTCGGGGAACCGCTCCCGGAGCGTGGCGAGCGTCCCCTCGGGCACGGCGATGCGTACATCCTGCCCGAGGTGAAAGTTGAGGACGACCTTCACGGCACGAGGCGGCCGCGGCGCGGCCGGCACCTCAGTGGTCGTCGTCCCCGCCGTCCCAGTTGCCCTTGATCGGCGGCAGGAGCGGCGACTTGAAGTGCGCGATCGCGCTGGGCGCGGGCTTGCGGTAGATGAACTCGGTCTCGCATCCCTCGCAGGTGGCGCGGAAGCCGCCTTCGCGGCGCCTCAAGCGGACGGTGACGATGTCGCCGTTGTCGTGGCGATGCTGGATGGCGGGGTACTCGGCCACGTACACGATCCGCATCGGCGGCTAGCTAGCGCCGCGGCGCCCGGCTTGTCAATCGAGCGACGGCCGCGTGGCAGCGCACCGTTGCACCGCCCCGGGTACGCTGCCACGATGCCGCCGTGGCACCCGCGAACCGTCTCGCCCACGAGACCAGCCCATACCTCCTGCAGCATGCTCACAACCCCGTCGACTGGTTTCCCTGGGGTGAGGAGGCGTTCGCGCGGGCCCGCGCGGAGCGGAAGCCGATCCTGCTCTCCGTCGGCTACTCGGCGTGCCACTGGTGTCACGTGATGGAGCGCGAGTCGTTCGAGAACCCGGACATCGCGCGCCTCATGAACGAGCTCTTCATCAACGTGAAGGTCGACCGCGAGGAGCGGCCGGACGTCGACGACGTGTACATGAAGGCCGTGCAGATGCTGACCGGGCGCGGCGGCTGGCCGATGACCGTGTTCTTGACGCCGGAGGGCAAGCCCTTCTACGGCGGGACGTACTTCCCGCCCGCGGATCGGCACGGGCTACCCGGCTTCCCGCGCGTGCTCGAGGCCGTGGCGCGCGCCCACCGGGAGCGCCCCGCAGACGTCGCCAAGTCGGTCCAGGAGATTCTCTCCGGCCTCGCGCGCTTCGAGCGCGCCCAGGCGACCGAGCGCCCCCTCGACGCCACCCTCCCGCGCCGTGCCGCGGAGGCTCTCCTCGCGCACGTCGACCGCGCCGACGGCGGGCTCGGCGGGGCGCCCAAGTTCCCGCACGCGTCCGCCTTCCAGCTCTTCCTGCGGCAGCACCGCGCGACCGGCAACTCGGCGTTGCTCGAAGCGGTGCTCCTCACCTGCGACCGGATGGCGAAGGGCGGCGTGTACGACCAGATCGGAGGCGGCTTTCACCGCTACGCCGTGGACGCGCGCTGGCTCGTGCCCCACTTCGAGAAGATGCTCTACGACAACGCGCAGCTCCCGCGGCTCTACCTCGAGGCCTACCAGGTGACCGGCGAGCCGGGACTCCGCCGCGTCGTCGAGGAGACGCTCGACTACGTGCTGCGCGACATGCGGCATCCCGGAGGCGGCTTCTACTCCGCCACCGACGCCGACAGCGAGGGCGAGGAGGGGAAGTACTTCGTCTGGACCCCCGCGGAGGTGGCCCGGGTCGTCGACACCAACGACGTCGACCTGGTCTGCCGCTACTGGGACATCTCCGACCAGGGGAACCTCGAGGGGAAGAGCATCCCGCACGTCACCCTGACCGTCGAGCAG
Organism: Thermodesulfobacteriota bacterium; assembly: GCA_046744245.1. GTDB lineage: Bacteria > Desulfobacterota > Binatia > DP-6 > DP-6 > DP-6. Next base: position 8,824 of record JBKPBB010000148.1, on the reverse strand, counting down.
GTCGCCCGGATGTTCGGCCGCAGCCCCGGCGACGCGGCGGCAGCGCTCGAGCGGGCCCGCGTCCGGCTGCTGGCCGCACGCGGGGAGCGCGTTCCGCCGGCGCGCGACGAGAAGATCCTGACCGGCTGGAACGGCCTCATGATCGGGACGCTCGCCGAGGCCGGGCGGGTGCTCCGCGCCGCTCGCTTCGTCGAGGCGGCGTGCGCGGCGGCGGAGTTCGTCTGGACGCGCCTGCGGGCCGGGGGGAAGCTGCTCCACGGGTGGGCGGGCGGACGCGCGAAGCACGGCGCCTACCTGGACGACCACGCCTTCCTGGCGAGCGCGCTCCTCGACCTCTACGAGGCCACCGGTGATCGGGTGCACCTCGAGCGGGCGCGCGAGCTGGTGGCCGCCCTCGACGCCCGCTTCCACGACGGCGCGGGCGGTGGCTACTTCTTCACGGCGCACGACGAGGAGCAGCTGATCGCGCGCAGCAAGCCGGGGGCCGACGGCTCCCTGCCCTCCGGCAATGCGGTCGCGGCGCACGTGCTGCTTCGCCTTCATCACCTGACCGGAGAGGCCGGCCCTCGCGCGCACGCCGAGGAGATCCTGCGTCTCTATCACGACGAGGCGGCCGAGAACCCGTTCGGCCATGCTACGTATCTCCAGGCCCTGGAGCTCTACCTCGAAGGACCGGTCGAGGTGGTGGTCGTGGGGCGACGCGGCGCGGCCGACACGGACGCCCTGTGGGGCCAGGTCGCCCGCGCCTATCTTCCGCACCGGGTGCTGGTCGCCACCCAGCCGGGCGAGCCCGATCTGCCGCTGCCGGCCCGCGAGCGGCCGGCGGTGGGCGGGCAGGCGACCGCATACGTCTGCCGCAACTTCACCTGCTCGGCGCCCGTCACCCGAGCGGACGAGCTCGCCCGTCTGCTGCAGCCGGGGGCCTGAGCTCGCGGGCTACTCGCCCCGGAAGACGGGGGGACGCCGCTCGCGCTGCGCGGCCAGGCCTTCACGCGCGTCCGCGCTGCCCTGTACGCGGTGGAAAAGCTCCTCCAGGTCCTCTCGCCGATAGGCTCGCCGCTCCTCGGCCACCCGCTGCACGAACGCTTTCATGGCGCGGATCGAGAGCGGCGCGTTGTGCGCGATCTGGCGCGCGAGCTCCGAGACGGTGCCCTCGAGGCTCAAGGGGGGGACCACGCGATTCACGAGCCCGAGCGCGAGCGCCGCCTGGGCGCCGAGAGCCTCGCCGGTGAAGAGCAGCTCCTTGGTCGCCGCCGCCCCGATCGTGTCGACGAGCTTCCAGGTGAGCGTCACGGGAACCGCGATGCCGATGCGAGCGAGCGGCATCGCGAAATGGGCGAGCTCGGAGACGACCCGGAGGTCGCAGTGGAGCGCCAGCTCGCACCCTCCGGCGATGGCGTCGCCCTGCACGGCGGCAATCGTCGGCTGGGGGCAACGCTCGAGGAGCTCGAGCGTCTCCTGGAGACCGTGCGTCTCGACCCGACCGGCCTCGCGCTGCGCCGCGAGCTCGCGGAGGTCGAGGCCGGCGCAGAAAACGCCGCCCGCGCTCGCCACCACCACGACGCGGACGTCCGTCCGTGCGGCCACCTGGGTGAGAGTGGCGTGGAGCGCCTCGATCATCTCGGCGCTGAGGGCGTTCCGCTTCTCGGGCCGGTTCAGGGTGACGGTGCAGATGTGGCCGGCGATGCGGCTCAGGATCAGGTCGGGCATCAGAAGCGGTCCTTCAAGGCTCGCACCGCGGCGAAGAGCGCCACGGGGTCTCCGGGCGGCAGGTCGGAGATCCGTGCGCGGACCGAGGCCGCGAGCTCGGGGCTGTCGATGCGCAGGAACGGGTTGGTCGCCTTCTCCTCGCCGATCGTGCTCGGCACGGTGAACTTCCCCTCGCCGCGGAGGGCCTGCACGGCGGCCAGCTTGGCGGCGAGCGTCCGGTTTCCCGGCTCGAGCATGGCCGCGAAGCGGAGGTTCTTCTCGGTATACTCGTGACCGCAGTAGACGCGCGTGTCGTCGGGGAGCGCGGCGAGCTTGGCGAGCGACGCCATCATCTGTGCCGCGTCGCCCTCGAAAAGGCGGCCGCAGCCCGCCGCGAAGAGCGTATCGCCGGTGAACACGGCGCGCACGCTCGGGAAGTGGTAGGCGACGTGGCCGCTCGTGTGCGCCGGAATCATGATCGCCCGCCCCTGCAGGGGGCCCACCTGGACGGGATCCCCATCCCGCACGCGATGGGTGATCCCGGGGATGCGGGGCGCGTCGTCCGCCGACCCGTAGACGCGGAGGCCGGGGAGCGCGGCCAGGAGGTCCGGGTTGCCACCGACATGGTCGAAGTGATGATGCGTGGCGAGCACGGCCGTCAGCCGTGCGCCGCGGCGCTCCGCCTCGGCGAGGATGGCTGCCGCCTCGGCGCAGTCGACCACGGCGGCCTCGCGCGACGCCGGGTCGATCAGCAGGTAGGCGTAGTTGTCGGCGAGCTGGGGGACAGGGACGATCTCCACTGGGGGCTAATCCTCGACCGAGACGGCCGCGCGCTCGGGCTCGTCGAACGCCCCGGGCGCTGCCGCGCTCCCACTGCGCTTCTCCACCCGGAAGAGGCGCTCGCGCAGGCCCGCCGTCTCGACCGTGCGGGCGAGCTGCTCCTTGGTGAGATCGCTCAGGCGACCCTCCAGACGCGTCAGGCGATCCCGAAAGCCGGCCGCCTCGCCCGCCCGCGCGATCTGGTCCTTGCTGCCGTCCACCACCCGCCCCTCGATCCTGGTGAGGCGCTCGCGGAGCGCGCCCAGCTCGCCGAGCTTGGTCCCGACCTCGCGTCCGAGGTCGGTGAGGCGCTGCTCGGTGCGTTCCAGGCGCTTGAGGACATCGCTCGCGTCGAGCGTCTCGCGCGTGGTCTCGCGCGTCAGCTCGGCGATGCGCCGCTCGGTGTGCTGGAGGCGGAGCGAAAGCTCTTCGATGCGCGCCAGCGCCGCGGACGCCCGTTCGGCCGCACCGCTCGCGATCGCCTGCAGGGGGGCGACCAGCTCCCGCACGCCCTCCTTCGGCACGTCGGCGAGGCGATTCTCGACCGCGCGCAGGCGCTCCCGGACGCGATCGAGGTCGCGTCGCAGCGACACCGCAAGGCGGTCGAGGAGCACGTCCAGGCGCTCGGAGAGCCGCTCCTCGAGGCCCCCGATGAGCGTGGTCACCTGACTCTCCACGCCGCGCCCGACCTCGGCGAGGCGGCGCTGCACGCCGGCGCCCAGGCTCTGCGCCTGGTCGACCAGCGCCTTCCCCCCGCCCGTCAGGATGTCCTGCAGCACGGCCAGCCGCCCGCGCGACTGCTCCTTCACACGTCCCATCACGTCCTCCTTCCCGATCGGCGCGACCGGGCGCGCCCGCTCCCACACTGTCTGTCCATCCCTATCATGCTCCGGGGCCCAGCATGGTGAGCACGCCGGTGTACTGGTGAAGCCGCGTCCCCTCCGCACCCGGCCCGAACTCCGCCCCGCTGAAGAACCCCGCGACCGGAAGCCTCCCGAGGTGCTGCCGCAGGTAGGCGCTCTCCAGGCCGGGCACGCCGTAGAAGCCCCGCCCCCGGCCGACGCAGGTGACGTAGAGCGCGGCGGCAGCGGCCGGCGCCTGCCATGCGGCCGCCTGATCGGCGAGCACGCGTTGCAGGTCCTCGCGCGCGCCGAGCGGATCGCGAACACCGAGGAACACCCGCTGGCCCTCGGCGATCGGAGCCGCGACGGCAAGGGCGCCGTGCTCGGCGTCGAGGGCGAGCAGGTGGCGGGCGACGAACTCGTCTTCGCCGACCAGCAGCCCGGCAAGCACGGCGGCGAGCGCGCGGCGCGGATCCGCGCGCAGCGGGGACGGGACCACGGAGGCGAACGCCTCGTAGGCGGGTCGCCCATCCAGGGCGATGAGCCAGTTGCCCTGCGCGGCGGTGACTCGCCACACGGGGCTCACGCGTCGCACGGCATGCGTCACGCCCACCGTCGCGCGCAGGTCGCCTTCGAGCATCACGCCGGCCACGGCCGCCGAGGATGCGGCGTCGCCCGAGAAGACCGACACCTCGCCGACGCTCCCGTCCTCCGAGGCCCCGCCGCCCACCACCGCCACGCCGGGTAGCCGCTGCTGGAGGCCGCGAAACAGCGGCTCGGGCTCGAGGTGGTACGTGTCCCCGAAGAGAACGAGGAGGCGGTCACGGCCTTCGCCCTCGCCGACGATGTCCAGGATCTGGTCGGCGACCCCCTCGGCTCGGCCGCGCGTCAAGGGTACGAAGAACCGACGGGCGGTGAAGTCACCGCCGAGGGCGAGGACGGCCACGGCCGGACCGCCCTCGACTTCCTCCTCGCCCGCGAGCACGCCCGCGGCGCTGCATCCCACCACCTGCGCGGTCCCGCACGCCTCGCCCGCGGTGCGGGTGACGCGTGTGAAGCCGGGACCGTGCGGCGTGGTCGCGAACACGAGCAGCAGATCGGCGCGCTCGAGGTTGGCCGAACAAAGCGCCGACCTGGCCGCTTCGGCCGCAGCGCGCGCCGAGTCTCGCTCTGTCGAGAGTCCCACTCCCGCGCGGAGCACGCACGGTTCTCCGGAGATGGCCCTTTAGAGCAAGCGGGGGCTGGAATTGCAAACGCGCGCGCGCGGAAAACGCCCTATCGCGCGGGCAGCGCGCGCAGGAGCGCCACGAGGCGCCGCACGCCATCGCGGAGGTTGTCCACCGAAACGCGCTCGTTGACGCCGTGGACCGTCTTCTCGTCGTCCTCGCTCAGCACGAAGGGGACGAAGCCGTAGCTCGCGACCCCGTGCTCCCTGAAGTAGTGACTGTCCGTGAAGCCCGGGATCACGCTCGGAATGACCGGCGCACCCCCCAGGTCCGTGGCGGCGAGCTTGCGGATCGCGGCCATCAGGCCGGAGCTCGAGTCGGAGGACGAGGCGGGGAACGAGAGCAGCGTGTCGACCCGAATGGTTTCGTCGGCGATCACCTCGCGCAGGAGCGCCAGGAAGTCCGCGGGCCGCTCGCCGGGGAGCAGGCGGCAGTCGAGCTGCGCGCTCGCCTCCTCGGGGATGACGTTGATCTTGGGGCTCCCCTCGAGGACGGTGGGAGTCATGGTGTTCCGGATGAGGGCGTTCTGACGCGGATTGCGGGTGAACTCGGCGAGGAAGGCCGGATCCTCGAGCGCCTCGCTCAAGTGGCCGAGCTTGCTGCGCAATGGCTCGCGTTCGAGGGGCGCCAGGGCGGCGAAATACTCCTCCACCGGCCGCACGAGCCTCACCCCCGTGTGGTAGCGACGGACCTTGTCGAGCGCCCGGATGAGCCGGGTGACGGCGGTCTGCGCGGGGGGCGTCGAGCCGTGACCACCCTCCCCGCGCGCGATGAGCTTCACCCAGCACGGGGTCTTCTCCGCCACCGCGACCTGCACGACCTTTCTGCCTCCCTGCGCGACGTGGATGTGATCGCCCTCGGTCAGCAGGTACTCGGCGCTCCCGAGCAGCTCGGGGCGGTGCTGCACGATCCAGCCGGCGCCGGCCTTGCCGCCCGTCTCCTCGTCGGCGGTGGCGAGCAGGATCACGTCCCGGTCGATGGGCTGGCCGATCCGCTTGAGCGCGACCAGCGCCATCAGCTCGACCACCGCCACGCCCTTCGCGTCGAGTGCGCCGCGCCCGTACACGTAGCCGTGCTCCAGTGCGCCGGAGAAGGGCGGGAAGCGCCAGCCCCGCGGGTCCGCCGGCACCACGTCGAGGTGCGCGAGCAGAATGACGGGCGGCGCGCCTCCACCTCCCGGGAGCCGGGCATGGAGACTGCCCCGGCCTGGCGATGACTCGAAGACCTCGGCTTTGATGCCCTCGGCGTCGAGCCTCCGGGCGAGCGCGTTCGCCGCCGCCGTCTCGCCGCCGGGCGGGTTCTGGGTGTCGATGCGGATGAGATCGGCCAGCACCTCGGCGGTCTCGTTGCCGAGACGGCGCCAGTCGAGATCGGCAGCGAGGCACGCGTCGCCGCCCAGGAGGGCAGCGATGATGCCGAGAGCCACAGGCGCGCAGCGCCGCGTCAGAGTAGGGCGACTCGACCGGGTCATGCCGCAGAGCGGCATTCCACGGCACTTTCCGCGCTCGCATGCGAGCAAATCCCCGTCCGGCGCGGCTTCTAGACGCACCGACTTGTTAACACCGCGCCGGGCGCGGTTTTCGTGGCTGGGCGCGCCGGGCCGTTGCCCATTCGCCATCGACTGCTCGGCCGGCTCAGTCCAGCTGAAACAGGCACTTGGAGGTAACTTGGGGAGTCGGCTCGAGTCTTGACATGGGGGCTTCCGGAGGACGGAGAACACGTCGATGGTCCGGCATGGATTTTCGATATCCACAGGTTGTCCACAGGCCATATCCATGCCTTTCACGACGCGGCGACGCCGCGGTAGCGGCGTCCCACCCCGTACACCTCGGCGGACGCCTTCCGCGTGGCCTCGGGCCGCGTGGTGCGGAACTCCTCGAAGCGGCGGCGCAGCTCGGCGGTGGCGAGGTCGAACGGCCCGCCCATGAACAGCTTGATCAGGAGGTTCCCGCCCGCGCGCAGGATGGTTGGAAGCATCTCGAGCACCGCGGCCACGAGCTCGCTCGAGCGCGCATCGTCCGTCTCCCGGATTCCGGTCAGCTTCGGGGCGAGGTCCGAGAGGACGACGTCCGCAGGCCGGCCGAGATGCTCCAACACGGCCCGCCACGTGGACGGATCCCGCACATCACCGCTCACCAGGCGCAGGTTCGACGCCGGTAGCGGGTCGACGGCGACCAGGTCGACGCCGACGACGCGACCGTGGGGTCCGACCGCCTCCAGGGCCACCTGAAGCCAGCCCCCCGGCCAGGCCCCCAGGTCGACGACGATGTCTCCGCGCCGGAGCAGCCGGAACCGGGAGTCCAGCTGCGACAGCTTGTACGCGCTGCGGGCACGGTAGCCGGCGGCGCGGGCGCGGCGGTAGTAGGCGTCCTTCCGCCGGTACGTCATGCCGCGCCGGCCGGGAGAGGGGGCGCTACTCGTCGGTGCCGGGCTCGTAGGGCTCGTAGCCGCCGAAGGGGCTCTCGTGGGGCACGTGCCCGAAGACGGGCTCGAGCTGCGGGTTCGAGACCAGGAAGTGCAGCGGGCGCATGGCGACCCACTCGAGCACGAAGCCGATCGGGTGGAGGCCGTACGCCGCCAGCCGGAGCGGGTTCGACTCGGAGTCGTCGTAGGCGTCGTGGGCCCGCGCGGCGCTCGGGGCACCGAGCAGGGTGACGGCGAGTGCGACTGCTACCAGCAACCTTGTCACGGGAGACCTCCCGGGGCCGGGACGATCCAGGCCACCGCGCGCCAGGCTAGCAGCCGTTCCGTCCCCGCTCAAGAATGCGGCCGCGCGGGTGCCGCTCGGAGGTCGACACGCTGGCCGGCGGCGCGTTGACAGCGCGGATCCTCGATCGCTAGAGTACTCGGGCTTTCCGCGCACAACCGATGCCGCGCAGCTTCAAGCCCCTCCACCCGCTCCGCGGCTGGCGCCGGGTGGCGACGCAGGCCTGGCGGCCGCCCGAGGACCCGAGCGTCTACGCCCACCTCGATATCCCCATGCGGTCGGCGCTCGCCTACGTCGAGCGACTGCGCGAGGAGAGCGGCGTGCGGGTGACGGTCACGCATCTCGTGGCGCGCGGGGTCGCCCTCGCGCTCCGCCAGTACCCCCAGCTGAACGGGATCGTCGCACGCGGCCGCATCATGCTGCGCGACACCGTCGACATCTTCCTCCAGGTCGCCATCGAGGGAGGGACGGAGCTCTCGGGCATCAAGATCGCGCGCGCCGACGAGAAGAGTGTCCTCGAGATCGCACGCGAGATGGAGGCGCGCGTCGAGCGCCTGCGCGCGCGGCAGGATCGCCAGGTCGAGCGCACCAAGTCGCTCCTCGACCGCATCCCGCTGCCGCTCCTCGGACCCGTCATGCGCACCATCGCGTATCTGGTCTACGACCTGGACCTCGACCTCACGCGGCTCGGTGTCGTGAAGGACGAGTTCGGCAGCGCGATGGTCACCAACGTCGGCATGTTCGGCCTGGCGCAGGCCTACGCGCCGCTCGTCCCCTTCAGCCGCACGCCGCTCGTCGTGCTGGTGGGCGAGGTGCAGGAGAAGCCGGTCGCGGAGGCGGGCCGGGTGGTCGTGCGCCCGATGATGACCCTCGGCGTCACCTTCGATCACCGCTTCATGGACGGCTGGCACGGCGGGGCCATGGCCCAGCTCTTCCGCGCCTTCCTGGAGGACCCCGCGCGCTTCGACGAGCCGACGGTCGCCCCGGTCGCGGCCGCTACTCCCATCCAGCAAAGCTGAGCTGACGGCCGGTTCGCGCCCCGTCGCGGCGGTAGGAGTGGTAGCCCGGGCCGCATGCGGTGCACGGTCCGCGCACCGCCACCGACCGGACCCCGGCGGCTTCGAGCAGGCAGCCCGCGGCGACGCGCAGGTCGAGGTGGTGACGGCTCCCGCGCCGCGTCCATGCGGGCGCCGTCGCCTCGCCGGTGCGGGCACGGAACGCCTCGACGACCTCGGCTCCCACCTCGTAGCAGCAGCCGGCGACGGCCGGGCCGATGGCGGCCTCGAGGTCGGCGGGTCGGGTGCCGAACGCCGCGTGGAGGTGCGCCACCGCGGCCTCGAGCACGCCGGCCGCCGCCCCACGCCATCCTGCGTGCACCGCGGCCACGACGCGCCGCCGCCGATCGGCGAGTAGGACCGGCATGCAGTCCGCCGTGACCACGCCGACCAGGAGCCCCGGCGTCGCAGTGGCCAGCGCGTCGGCCTCGGGCCGCGCGGCGGCCGAGACGGCGCTCAGCGCGCGCCTGCCGTGCACCTGACGCG
>JBKPBB010000239.1:0-6135 GCA_046744245.1 Thermodesulfobacteriota bacterium | reverse complement strand
GGCTTAGAAGGCCGTTGCTCTGTCCACCTGAGCTACTGGCGCGGGCGTCCCATTTGGTCGGGGCGAGCCGATTCGAACGGCCGACCACCTGCGCCCAAGGCAGGTGCGCTTCCAGGCTGCGCTACGCCCCGTCAAAAGTGACCCGACTCCCTAACACGGACTCCCGGCCCCGCGCAACGTTGCAGGCTCAGGACGAGGCGAGTCGGGCGCCGAGCGCCCGCACGGCGCGCGCCCGGTGGCTGACGCGGTGCTTGTCGGCGGGCGCGGCGGCGGCGAAGGAGCAGCCGAGCCCGTCGGCGACGAACACCGGATCGTAGCCGAACCCGCCGCCGCCGCTCGGGGCGGTCGCGATCCGTCCGCGGCACGTGCCCTCGGCGGTCACCGCGGCGCCCCCCGGCCAGGCGAGGGCGACGACGCAGCGGAAGCACGCGCGCCGCGCGGCGCGTGGCACCCCTGCGAGTTCGGCCAGGAGACGGGCGACGCGGGCGGCGTCGGTCGGCGCGTAGCGCGCCGAGCGCACCCCGGGCGCCCCACCGAGCCCCTCCACCTCGAGGCCCGAGTCGTCCGCGAGCGCCGGGAGCGCGGTCGCCGCCGCCACCGTTCTCGCCTTCGCGAGCGCGTTCTCCAGGTAGGAGCCGCCCGTCTCCTCGGGGCAGGTGACGCCCGGGAAGTCGGCGAGCGAGCGGACCTCGGCCGGCCCCCACTCCGCCACCAGCGCGCGCAGCTCCTCGAGCTTGCCGCGGTTCGCCGTGGCCAGCACGAGCCTGGGCGGAATCATCCGCGCCGAGCGAGGACGACGGCCGCCTCCCCGAGCGTCGTGCGCTGGAGCGCGGTCAGCTCGCCCACGCCCGCGCGCGCCACGGCCAGCAGCCGCTCGAGCTGGCTCTCCGCGAACGGCTTCCCCTCGGCCGTGCCCTGGACCTCGACGTAGCGGCCGGCGCCGGTCATGACCACGTTCAGGTCGACCTCCGCGCGGCTGTCCTCCGCGTAGGCGAGGTCGAGCAGCACGCGGCCGCCGACGATGCCGGCGCTCACCGCGGCGACGCTGCCGGTGAGCGGCAGCCGCGGCAGCTCACCCGCGGCCCGCAGGCGCTCGAGCGCGAGCACGAGGGCCACGTAGCCGCCGGTGATCGACGCGGTCCGCGTCCCGCCGTCGGCCTGGATCACGTCGCAGTCGATCAGGATCGAGCGCTCGCCGAGGGCGGTCAAATCCATGACGGCGCGCAGGCTCCGTCCGACCAGACGCTGGATCTCGTGCGTGCGCCCGCCCGGGCCGCGGCGCTCGCGCTCGATGCGCTCGCCCGCGCTGCGCGGCAGCATGGCGTACTCCGCCGTGACCCAGCCCCGGCCCTGGCCGCGCAGGAAGGGCGGCACGCTCTCCTGCACGGTCGCCGTGCATACGACCCGCGTCGCGCCCATCTCGATCAGCACCGAGCCCTCGGCGGGCGGGAGGAAGCCGGGCGTGAGCCTGACCGGCCGGAGCTCCCCCGCCCGACGGCCGTCAACACGGCGGCCGCCGCGCCGGCCCTCAACCATTTGGCCCGCTCGGCCGATATAGCAGGCGACGACGTCCTGGCACGGCGGGGGGCATAGCACGCGCCGGCATGGGCCGCCACGTTCTGATTGAGGCCCGGGGGAGCAGCTGTTACTTTTTTAGCACAGTGCCGATGAGGACGTCGTGAACGCCGCCAACGGGGCGCCCGAAGGTCATCCTTACCTGATCGGCGAGCACCCGCTCATCCAGAAGATCGGGCTGCTGGTCAGGAAGGTGGCGGTGACCGACGCCACCATCCTCATCATGGGCGAGAGCGGCACCGGCAAGGAGCTGGTCGCGCGCGCCATCCACGCCGCGAGCCCGCGCGCCGATCGCCCCTTCATCCCGGTCAACTGCGGCGCGATCCCCGCCGAGCTGCTCGAGTCCGAGATGTTCGGCCACGAGCGCGGCGCGTTCACGGGCGCGATCGGGCAGCGCGCCGGCATGTTCCAGCTCGCCAACGGCGGCACCATCTTCCTCGACGAGGTGGGCGAGATGAGCCCCACCCTCCAGGTGAAGCTGCTGCGCGTGCTCCAGGACCGCGAGGTTCGCCCGGTCGGCGCCGATCGCGTGCTCAAGGTGGACGTGCGCGTGATCGCCGCCTCCAACAAGGAGCTGGCGGCCGAGGTCGAGACCGGGAACTTCCGCGAGGACCTCTTCTACCGGCTCCAGGTCATCCCCATCGTCATGCCGCCGCTGCGCGAGCGGCGCTCGGACATCCCTCTCCTGGTCCGCCACTTCCTCGAGAAGCACAACCGCAAGCGGCCCGGCCGTCCCGCCGAGCTCGCCGAGGAGGCGATGGCCCACCTCTGGGAGTACGACTGGCCGGGCAACGTGCGCGAGCTCGAGAACCTGCTCGAGCGCCTGGTCATCCTCTCCGAGGACGGCCACATCGCGGTCGAGCACCTGCCGCCCAGCGTCCGCTCCTTCATCTCCGAGAAGAAGATTCCGCGGCCCACCCTCGGCGAGGACGGCCTCGATCTCAACAGCGCGGTCGAGGAGTTCGAGAACCGCCTGATCGAGGAGGCCCTGCGCCGCACCAAGGGCAACAAACAGGCCGCAGCGCGCCTCCTCGGACTCAAGCGCACCACCCTGGTGGCGAAGCTCCGCCGCCGCCGGGGCGGCGACGTGGACGAGGCCGACGAGGGGCCGGAGGTCTCCGAATGACGACCACGACCGAAGCGGCGACCATCCTGGTCGTCGACGACGACCCCGACTGCCGCGAGATCGCGGCCCGCCTGCTCGAGCGCGCGGGCTACCGGACCCGGCGCGCCGCCTCCGGCGAGGAGTGCATGCGCATCGCGCTCACCGAGCCGATCGACGTGGTGCTGCTCGACGTGATGATGCCCGGCATGGACGGCTTCGCGGTGTGCGAGGCGCTGCGCCAGGCGGGCCAGCGCATCCCGATCATCCTGCTCACCGCCAGCGACGAGATGGATACCCGCCTCGAGGGCATGCACCTCGGCGTGAGCGAGTTCCTGACCAAGCCGATCAACCGGGTCGAGCTCTTCGCCCGCGTGCGCGCCCAGCTCCACATCCGCGACCTGGCGCGGCAGCTCGAGACCGTCGAGGGGAGCCTCGAGCGGCTGTCCCGCGGCCCGGCGCCGCGTTCCTAGGAGGCAGTCCGTTACTCGGACAGCCTCCTGGCCCGCGCCGGCCGCGCGTTTGCGGCAAGCCCCCTTCTAAGTTAAATAGCTCTTCGTCGCGCCCGAGCGCGCGACCCAGGAGGTCCCGGGGTCAATGGCCAAGGAAGACGACGTGCTCATCCAGCTCGCAACGCGCATCCCCAAGGGTCTGCACCGCGAGATCAAGCTGTTCTGCGTGCACCAGGGCCTCTCGGTGATGGAGTTCGTGGCCGCCGCGCTGGAGGAGAAGCTGCGCAAGAGCACCGTGCGCGCCGGCCGGCGCTCCGCCGGCCGCTAGCGCAGGAACACGGGGCCGAGCCCGCGCGCGACGAGGGCCTCGGCGATCCGCGTCTTCACCGCGATGGTGCGGATCGGCATGTGCGGCACGATCGCCTCGAGCGCGAGGTGCTTGCGCAGCTCCTCGCCTTCGAGCTCGTTCACCAGCAGGCGGCGGGCGCCGTCGATCACGCGCTCGTTGGCGGAGGAGACGAACACGTTGGTCATGGCCAGGCGAAGCTCGTCGTCCTCCGGGGTGCCGTGGCCGAGCAGCAGCCGGGTGCGGTTCACCACGCTGTCCATGGCGTAGCAGTCGATGATCATGTTGGCCAGGATCTCGAGGTGCTGCTGCTTGTCCTTGAGCGAGGCGAGGTCCCGCTCGATGAGCACGCGGGCGGTGTAGGCGATTACCCGCTTGGCCACCTCGGCCGCCCGCAGCTCGCGCTCGAGCGGGCCCTTCACCGCGGGCGGCCAGCTCGCGCGGTCCGCGATCTCGCGATCCACCTGCTGGAAGAAGTCCGCGTACGACAGGCGGCCCTGGCCGATGCGCTTCACCAGCGTCGCCGGGATGATGAGGCGGTTGATCTCGTTCGTGCCCTCGAAGATGCGGTTGATGCGCGAGTCGCGGTAGTGCCGCTCGACCGGGTATTCGGCCGTGAAGCCATAGCCGCCCAGGATCTGGAGCGACTCGTCGGCTACGAAGTCGAGCGTCTCGGTGCCGAAGACCTTCAGGATCGAGGCCTCGATCGTGTACTCCTCGACCGACTCGCGCACCAGGCGCTCGGCGTAGTCGGCCGCCGCCGGGTCCAGGCGCTCGGCCGCCACGTCCATCAGGCCGGCCGTCCGGTAGCTCATGCTGTCGGCGACGTAGATGCGCGTGGCCATGTCGGCGAGCTTGCGCTGGATCATGCCGAAGCTCGCGATCGGCCGGCGGAACTGCTGGCGCTCCTTGGCGTACTCCAGGGCGACCGCGAGGCAGTCCTTGGCCGCCCCGACCGAGCCCGCGCCCAACTTGAAGCGGCCGATGTTGAGGATGTTGAACGCGATCTTGTGCCCCTGCCCCACCTGGCCGAGCACCTTGTCGGCGCCGATGCGCGCGTCTTCCAGGATCACCTGGCGCGTCGACGAGCCGCGGATGCCGAGTTTCTTCTCCTCGGGGCCGGTCGAGAGCCCGGGCGTCGTGCGCTCGACCAGGAAGGCGGTGAAGTACTCGCCGCCCACCTTGGCGAAGACGGTGAAGAGGTCGGCGAAGCCGGCATTGGTGATGAACTGCTTGGTGCCGGTGAGCCGATAGCCGCCGTCCTCGGGCGTGGCCACCGTGCGCGCCGCGAGCGCGTCGCTGCCCGAGCCCGGCTCGGTGAGGGCGTAGGCGGCGAGCCACTCGCCGGTGGCGAGGCGCGGCAGATACGTCTGCTTCTGCGCCTCGGTCCCGTAATAGACGAGCGGCAGCGTCCCGATGCCCGTGTGGGCGCCCCACGAGACGCTGAACGAGGCGCACAGCGCGCCGTGCTCGGAGACCAGCATCGAGGTCGCCTTGCGGAGCCCGAGCCCGCCGTACTTCTCCGGGATGTCCACCATGAGGAGGCCGAGCTCGCCCGCGCGCTTGAGCAGCGCCGGCATGACGCCGGCCTCCTTCGACTCGATCTCCTCCAGGCGGGGCAGGACCTCGTTGCGCACGAAGTCCTCGGCCGTCTTGGCGTAGAGCCGGTCGTCGTCGGTGAAGTCGGCGCCCGTGAACTGCGGCACCGAGCCCACCGCCGCCACCAGCCAGATCGCCCCCGGCACCTCGCCCGCCGCCCGCATCGCCTCGCTCATGTCCCGATCCCTCGCCCGTCAGATGCGGCGGGCGCGGGGCCGCCGCTCAGTGCAGGGTCGACAGCTCGCCCTTGGACGCCTCGCCGAGCACCCGCTGGCGCAGCCGGCTCGCATCGATGCCGAGCGCCTCACAGATGTTCTCGAAGGCGAACACGTCGCTGCGGTCGTCCGTGGTGAGCCAGATGAGCGCCTCCCGCCGCAGGTTGAAAGCTCTCCCGTGGGTCGCCCGAGCGTTCTTCAAGAACGTCCGGATGCCATCCTCGAGCACCGCCAGCAGGAGCCGGCGCTCGCCACAGGCCGGTTCGGCACGGCGGTAGACCGCTTCGTAGCGCACGCAGACCTCGCCGTCAAAGCCGGACATGTCGGTGACCGCGTGGCCGGTGTGGCTGAGCGCGGCCCGGCGGCGCGTCGTGGGCGCCGATGGGTGCGCCGGGGCCGGGGGCGGGGGGCCGGCGTTCCGGTCCTCGCGGGCGGGGGTCCGGCCTGCTCTCGCCGTCGCCATCGAGTCGTAACAGTGCCGCAGCGGGCGCCGTCGGGACAATCGGTAAATTCCCTGATTTCGCTCCCCGAAAGTGGTGAGAATTACGAAAACTCCATCTCACGAAGGTCGGAGGCGACCCGGAGCGGCGCCCCCGTGAGCTGGCGGACGCGCTCGAGCGGCACCCCGGGCGCCAGCTCGCGCAGCACGAAGCCCTCGGGCTCGACCGTCAGGTAGGCCAGGTCGGTCACGATGTCTCGCACGCATGCAGGCGCGGTGAGCGGGTACGCGCACTGCCGGACGAGCTTCGGCTCGCCGGCCCGCGTCGTGTGGTAGGTGACCACCAGCACGCGCGCCCGGCCGGCGGCCAGGTCCATCGCGCCCCCGATCCCGCCCTTCCCGCTCGC
>JBKPBB010000127.1:0-4279 GCA_046744245.1 Thermodesulfobacteriota bacterium | reverse complement strand
GCGTGCCGCCGTCACGATCCCGACCATCCCCGCAAGCGGACGCGCTGGAACTGGGGCGACGGGCCCGAATGGACGCGCGGCGGCCGCTCGTGGGCCGAGCGCCCGCCGGTCAAGTAGCGCGCGGCGGAGCCGGCGAAGCGTGCGCCCGCTCGGCCGGCAGGGGCTCGCGATCCACCGGCAACCATCTTGACGTCCCAGCCTCGGCGGGGCATATAGCTGCGGCCTTCTCTTCGGAACAACGAGCATCCACGGCTGCTTCGCAACTTCTGTCTTGCTAGCGTGATCAACCGACGCCGGCGCGGGCAGGTTCGTCCTGTCGGCCAGCCGAGGGCACGGGTGAGCACCGTCCCATGTCGAACGTCGACGGGTCGACGCTGCCGGACAGATTGGAACGCGCGTGCCCCGGAGGGGGTCACCCGAGATACCGGTCCCACGTCCAATCTTCCCGTGCGCCCCGCGGAGCGCACAGGGCGCGCGGAGGATCGACGCTTGCACGTGGTCGCCCACGACCGACCTGCCCGGAGCGCGGCTCGAGGAGGCTGGGGGAGTGTGAGAGATGCGGCAACGGCCGAAAGCTCTCGGTTTTGCGATATTGCTGGCTCCGCTCGCAGCACTTCACGTCGGGAGCCCGGCGCAGGCCGCGTCCGTCGCGCTGAAGTGTCGGCGCGCGTGCCACGACCGGATCGCCGCGTGCGTCGCCGCCGGGGGCCGCCGAGGGCCCTGCAGGAAGAGCATGCTCGGGCGCTGCAAACGCGAGGGTGTCGCCGTCTGCCAGGGGCAGGCCGGAGCCACCACCACATCGACCACTACGCCGACCACCACGACGACCCTGACCGGGGGCGGCTTCCTGTCCGGTCTCGTGACCGATCCGACGGTGGTCTTGACCGAGCCCGAGACGCCCAGGCCCGCGTACGAGCTGCCGGTGAGGCCAACGGTCTTCCACGTGCCGATCATGCGCATCGCCAATGATCCCGGCCTGCCCACGCTCCCCGTGAGCGGCACGTGGGGTTCGGATGCCCGCCACGTCTACTCCAAGCAGCAGCCCTGGAGCGCGGACGAGAGCCTGATCAGCATCGAGAACAGCGGCGGCCCTTCGCCGCTCATCCTCGACGGCTTCACCAATCTCCCGAAGTACGCCCCGTGCGGCAACTACGACCTGTGGGACTACCGCTGGCACCCGAGCCGCGCCCACCCGCACGAGCAGATCAATGTCGACTCCAGCGGCACCCGGCTCTCGTGGTTCGACGTCGTGTCCTGCACGGAGACGCGCTCCTGGGCGCTGCCGATCGCAGCCGACTACGGCATCGGCTCGGGCGAGGGCAACCCGTCGAACGACGGCCGCTTCGTGCTGATCGGCGGCACGCGGCAGATCTACGTGCTCGACATGGACCCGCAGCCGCCGTTCGCGCCCTATCCCAACCAGCGCATCGGCCCGGCGCTCGACGTTTCCAACTGCGGACTCTCGGACTGCTCGATCGACTGGTCCGGCATGTCGGCCTCGGGCAAGTACGCCGTCGTCTCGTACAACGGCGACAACCCCCGGGTGTTCGACGTCAACGCCTCGACGCTGGCACTCACGCCGCACGCGATGTCGACCAGCTCCTACCGGTGCCAGGGCACGGCCGCAGGCGGCTTCCTGTACAGCCTCGGCCACGCCGACGTGGCGGTCAACCCGTTCGACGACAACGAGGACGTGCTCGTCGGCCAGGACGAGTGTCTCATCACCGGACAGACGGTGAACGGGGTGCTCATCTCGCACGTCATGATGGCGCGGCTCCGCGACGGCCAGATCACCGCGCTCACCGATCCGAGCAACGAGGCCTACGCGCACCACATCTCGACGCGAAACCTGAATCGCCCGGGCTGGGCGTATGTCGACTACTTTCAGGAGGACGGCAAGCGGTTCAGCGACGAGGTCATCGCAGTGAAGCTGGACGGGAGCAAGGCGGTCCAGCGCTTCGCCCACAAGCACAGCGTCTTCGACGGGTGCTACCGCTGCGAGTCGCACGTCGCCCCCTCGATGGACGGACGGCGCGTTCTGTTCGCCAGCAACTGGGCCGAGCACTGTGGTGCGTCGTGCGGCTCGCCCTCGGACGTCGAGGACTACCTGATCGATGCGCGGGCGCCCTAGGCGCGCCCCTACCCCACCCGCGCGAGTCCGAGCCGTCCCTGCCAGCGGTGCGCCAGCACCGCGCGCACGGCGGCCGACTCCGGCCGTGACAGCTCCGGGTCCTCCGCCAGCCACGCGAGCGCCTCGTCGCGCGCCGCGCGCAGCAGCGCGGTATCGCGGAGCAGGTTCGCGACTCGGAAGTCGGGCAGCCCCGCCTGCCGCGTGCCGAGGAAGTCGCCGGGACCGCGGAGCGCGAGATCCGCCTCGGCGATGTGGAAGCCGTCGGTCGACTGCTCGAGGGTGCGGAGACGCTGGTAGGCGTCCTCGCCCGTCCAGTCCGGCACGACGAGGAAGCAGTGGCCGCGCGCGCGGCCCCGGCCGACGCGGCCGCGGAGCTGGTGGAGCTGCGCCAGGCCGAAGCGCTCGGCGTGCTCGATCACGATCGCGGTCGCGTTGGGCACGTCGATGCCGACCTCGATGACCGTGGTCGAGACGAGCACCTGGTGCTCGCCCGCCTTGAAGCGGCGCATGACGGCGTCCTTCTCCTCGGCCTTCATGCGGCCGTGGACGAGGGCCAGGCGGAGCCCGGCGAGCGGCCCGGCGGCGAGCTCGTGCACCATCGTGGTCGCGGCGCGCAGCGCCGACTTCTCCGACTCCTCGACCAGCGGGTAGACGATGTAGGCCTGGTGGCCGGCGGCGATCTCGCCGCGGATGCGCCCGTAGACCCGCTCGCGGCGCGACTCGCGGCAGAGCTCGGTCGTGATCGGGGTGCGTCCCGGGGGCAGCTCGTCGAGGGTCGAGACCGCGAGGTCGCCGTAGAGGGTCAGCGCGAGGGTGCGCGGGATGGGCGTGGCGCTCATGACGAGCACGTCGACCGACTCGGCGCCCCGGCGCTGGAGCGCCGCCCGCTGGAGCACGCCGAAGCGATGCTGCTCGTCGACGATGGCGAGCCCCAGGCGCGCGAAGGCCACGCCCTCCTGGATGAGCGCGTGCGTGCCGACGGCGAGCGGGATGGTCCCCTCGGCGAGCCCGGCGAGCGCGCTCTTCCGCGCCTTCCCCTTGACCGCGCCGGTGAGCAGCACGGGCTCGACGCCGAGGGGCGCGGCGAGCGGTCCGACGGTCTCGAAGTGCTGCTCGGCGAGCAGCTCGGTGGGCGCCATGAGCGCCGCCTGGTGGCCCGCCTCGACGACCGTCAGCGCCGCCAGGAGCGCGACCAGCGTCTTGCCGCTCCCCACGTCGCCCTGGAGGAGCCGGCGCATCGGGTGCGGCGCCGCCAGGTCGGCCGCGATCTCGGCAAAGGCGCGCTCCTGCGCGCCCGTCGGCCGGAACGGGAGGCGCCTCTGCAGCGCGGGCACGAGGCGCGTGGACGGCGGAAAGGCCGTGCCCGGCTCCTGCCCGGCGGCGCTCCGTCGGAGCGCCAGCCCGAGCTGGAGGAAGAAGAGCTCGTCGAAGATGAGCGAGCGGTGGGCGAGCGAGCGTACCTCGCCGAGCGCCTGGAGGTCGGCCTCGGGCGCGGGCGTGTGCACGTGGCGGAGCGCACGGGGGAGGTCGATCACGCGCTGGCGCGCCGCGACCGCGGGTGGCAGTGCGCTCGGCACGCGCTCGGCGAACTCCTCGACCGCGGCCTGCGCGATGCGCCGCATCGCCCCCGGGTGCATCGTGGTCGGCTTCTCGTAGACGGGCACGATGCGCGGCAGCGCGGCCGGGTCCTCGTCGGCGCCGAGGATCTCCATCTCCGGGTGGATGATGCGCCTCGGCCCGCCGCCGAGCGGCGGCTCGACCCGGCCGTGCACGACGAGGCGCTGCCCCTCGCGCAGGCGGCGGCTGAAGTACGGGATCTGGTGGAACCAGACGAGGAGGAGGAGCCCGTCGCCGTCGCGCAGCACGACCTCGAGGACGTGCCGGCCGCGGCGGCCCGCGCGCGCTTCGCGGACGCGGGCGACCTCGCCCACCGCCGTCGCCTCCTCGCCGACGTGGAGCTGGCCGAGCGGCTGGAGCGCGCGCCGGACCTCGTAGCGGAACGGCAGGTGATCGAGGAGGTCCTCGACGGTCGCGAGGCCGAAGCGCGCCAGCTCGGCGGCGCGCTGCGGGCCGATGCCGCGCACCGCCTGCGCGGGCTGGGCGAGCGCGCCGAGCGCCGTGCCGACCGCGGCCGGCGAGGGCCGGTAC
>JBKPBB010000093.1:0-4173 GCA_046744245.1 Thermodesulfobacteriota bacterium | reverse complement strand
CGTCCTGGGGGCAGGAGGGGCGCAAGCCCTCGGCGCGCTATCTGGGCCTGCTCGTCGGGGGCGCGCGCCAGCACGGGCTGCCACGCGAGTACGAGACGTTCCTCGAGAGCCACGAGCTGGCGTGGGACGAGCGCCGGCAGGAGGACGCGATGACGAAGAAGAGCGTGCGATTCTATTTCGCCTACAACAGCCCCTACTCTTTCCTCGCCAGCAGCCGCATCGAGCGCGAGCTGGCGCCGCTCGGTGCGGAGGCGGAGTACAAGCCGGTCTACTCCCCGCGCACGGGAGGCGCTCCCGACCTGAACTCTCCCAGGTTCAGGTACCTCTTCGAGGACGTGCTGCGCTTCGCGGAGGCCTACGGTGTCGCGCTCAACCCCGGCCCGTTCGCCGACAGCAAGAAGGCCTGCTGCGGCTTCTTCTTCGCGCGGGAGAAGGGGCGAGGTGCCGCGTACCACGACGGCGTGTACCGCGCACGCTGGCTCGAGGCCAAGGACATCGGGCAGGAGGAGACGCTGGCCGAGGTTGCCGAACGCGCCGGGCTCGACCGCGCCGAGTTCCTCGCCGTCCTCCGGGAGGCGCGCTACGAGGCGGCCCTCGAGCGGAGCAACGAGGATGCCCGGGCGGATGGGGTCTTCGGCTTTCCCTTCTTCATCTACGAGGGCAAGCGCTTCTGGGGCAACGACCGGATCGAGTGGCTGGTGCGGGAGATCAAGAAGACGTGACCGCCTCCAGGCGAAGGTCCACCGTCCCGTAGAAGCGTTCGGCGCGCTGCACGTCGCCGAGCGGCTCGAGCTCGCGCCAGAACCGCTCGCGGGCGGGACTGGCGAGGTAGCGCTCGAGAGCTTCGTGCGACTCGAGGCCGTAGATGAGGAGGTAGCCGAGCCAACCCTGCTCGTCGCGCTGCTCGAGCCGGCAGCGCTGCGCCCACAGGAAGCCCGGCTCGCGGATCACCTCCGCCATGTGCTTCTCCTCGAGCCAGCGGAGGTAGCGCTCGCCGCCGTCGGGCGAGACCCAGGCCTTCACCATGTAGAGGACGGGCGCATGCATGGCCCTCTTGTAGCATGCCCCTTGAAACGAACGAACGTTTGTTTGTATGGCTCGGGCGGGAGGGCAGCGCCGATGGCCCGCGCGTACCAGCTGATCTCCGCCGACTCGCACATCCTGGAGCCGCCGCATCTCTGGCGGCAGTACATGCCGCGCAAGTTCCACGACAAGGCGCCCACGGTGGTGCCCGACGGCGAGGGCGGCGAGGCCTGGCAGTTCGCCCCCGACGCGCCGCCGGCGCCGATCGGCATCTACGCCTCGGCGGGACGCAAGCACGAGGACGTGCGCTGGACCGGCGTCACCTTCGCCGAGGCGAACCAGGGCAACTTCCGCGCCGAGCCGCGTCTCGCGGAGCAGGACCTCGACGGGGTGGACGCCGAGGTGCTGTTCGGCTCGGCGCGCATGATGAGCCACTTCTTCTCCGACCCCGATCCCGAGTTCCAGCGCGCGGGCGTGCAGGCCTACAACAACTGGATCGCGGAGGAGTTCGTGAAGGCGGCGCCGGACCGTCTGATCGGCCTCGCCTGCATGCCGGCCCTCGGTGTCGAGGAGTCGATCCGCGAGATGGAGCGCTGCCTCCGTCTCGGCATGCGCGGCGTCTGGCTCAACACCATGCCGAGCGTCGGCCCCACCATCCGGCCCGAGGACGACAAGTTCTGGGACGCGGCGCAGGCGCTCGGCGTGCCGGTCCACTTCCACGTGCGCGTCATGCGCCAGCTGCAGAAGCCGAAGGCGAAGGGCGTCCGCGGCGACGATCTCACGGGGCTCGCCACGGTCGGCGCCCGCGACATGATCGTCGACATGGCGGAGATCATCCAGTCGGGCGTCCACGACCGCTTCCCGGATCTCATTTGGGTGGCGGTCGAGACCGGCTGCGGCTGGATCCCCTACCTGCTCGAGCAGCTCGACGACCGCTGGTGGCGGAACCGCTCCTGGCTGCCCGTCAAGCTGAAGCACCAGCCGAGCTTCTACTTCCGCCGCAACTGGCGTGCGGCCTTCATGATCGACCGCTACGCGGTGATGAACCGGCACGTGATCGGCGTCGAGAACATGCTCTGGTCGACCGACTACCCGCACCACGGCTGCGACTGGCCGGAGACCCGCCGCGTGGTCGACGACATCTTCCGCGACGTGCCGGCGGCCGAGCGCCGGCGGATGTGCGCCCAGAACGCGGCGGAGCTCTACAAGCTCACGTAGGGGTCGCGCCCCGGCGTGGGGAGGCTGCGGCCGACACCCTGGCCGCCGACGCAGGCTGAAGCGCCAGGGTTGCTTCACGACGGCGTGGCCCCTGGCGAGCGCTCCGATCAAGCCGACGTCTTCACGAAGAGGTATGGTTACCTTCAGCGGCGGTCCGGATAGAGGAGTTTTGCCATGGCGCTCCAGCCCTCGCGGGCACTGGCGTACCTCGGCACCCACCCAGTCACACTCCGGAAGCGCGTGTTCCTTACGCGTAGGGAACGAGTGAGCGACGTGGAGCGCTCGCCAAAGAGCAGAGCTGCCCGACCGGGCACCCGCAACCACGCGTTCTTGCCAGCGGCGGCAGCGAGCGCGTTCGCGTAGTCGCGCTTCTTCAAGGGCTCGTCATCGACGATGTTGTACGTGCCCGCCGGAGCGTGCAGCGCCGCGGCAACTGCCGCGCCCGCGTCGGTCATGTAGATCGAGGACACGTAGCTGTCGGATGGGCCCATCACGACACAGATGTGCCGCCGGGCCAACGCCAGAAACTGCTCGCTATGCCTGGCGCCCGGGCCATAGAACCACCCGAACCGCAATACGATGCCTGTTCTGCCCCTTTCGGAGAACCGGTTCGCATTTGCCTCCGCTGCCAAGTTCGGACGGGCCATAGGGAAGACGTCGGGCGGCACGTCCTCGTCAATCCATTCCGCGCCACGATCGGGGTAAAGCATGCTGACCGACTCTTGCACCACACGCTCAACCCCTGCCGAGATCGCTGCATCCACGATGGCGGCCGAGCCTTCGGTGCGAACCCGGTCGTTCTCCGCCCATGCCTTGCGCGCCATGAATTGTGTCATGGGTGGAATCGCCGAGGTCAGATTCACAACTGCATCGTGACCCTCGAACACCGACGCCAACGCGGACCGGTCGAAGATCGAGACCGAGAGCGCGTGCGCCCCCAGCTCAGTCAGCGCCTGCGCCTTCTCTTGCGTGCGGGCCACCGCAGTAACTGCGTGTCCTTCTCTCACCAGAGCTCGAACGGCATGGCGACCAATTGCGCCGGTTCCGCCCGCAACGAATACTCTCATCTCAATCTCCGGAACTCCAAGGACGGGGGCTGACCATCTCCCTTGAGAGTTGCGGCCCAACGATCTCTGCCGCTCACCCGCGGGACTCCGAGCGCGCCGAAGAGACCGGTCTGGTGTCGCGGCGGGTTGGGCGGCAGTAGATCATTCTCGCCCCGTAGCTTGGTCCCGAAACAGGAGTTGGGTGCAACGGAAAACGGCCACCGGCTTTCGCGTTTGCTCATCGGTCACCGTTGCGTCCCACACCTGCGTCGAGCGACCGCCGTGGACGAGGTGAGCTTCGCAGAGGACGCTGCCTTCACGCACAGGCCCGAGGAAGTTCGCCTTGAGCTCGACTGTCGCGTGTCCGCGCGCACCCTCCGGAAGGCTCACGGCAGCTCCGATGCCGCACGCGCTGTCAGCCAGCGTGATCAGCGCCCCTCCGTGGAGGAGACCGTTTGTGGGGGCGAGGAGACCGGCGCGGACATCCATACGCGAAACTACGTGTCCCGGACGGACATCGACATACTCGATGCCAAGAAGGGCTGGAAACGTCCCGGCGATCGCTTGATTGACTTCCGAAGGCGTGCTTCCTGGTCGAATCGCCATCCCGATTCTCCCTCGTCTCGCTGGCAGTCCGCCTTGTATCTAACGTAGAAGCTCAGCAGCTGAAAGACAGTGAACTCCGAGGAACTATTATACGATCGTGGCCGCAGTCTGCTGCGGCGCTTGGTTCGTCGGCTACGCGCGCTGCGATAGTCAATCTGGAATCTCGGCCTCGACGAGTTTCGCCAGAAGGGTGAGCGATTCTTGCCAACCCAGACAGCACGCCTCGGGGGGAATGACATCCGGGAGCCCTTCTTGCACGATGTTCAACTCGGTCCCGCAG
>JBKPBB010000087.1:0-2403 GCA_046744245.1 Thermodesulfobacteriota bacterium | reverse complement strand
CACCTCGCCTGCGAGCGGCGCCTGGCCGCTGGCGCCGATGATCTTGAGCAGATACGCGCGGAGGCCGTCGTCGTAGCAGTAGACCGCCTTCGTGCCGGCGCCCTCGTCGACGAACTCGACCGTGAGGCCGCCGTGCAGGTAGGCCTTCGCCTCGAGCAGGTCGGCGATCCGCTTCGCATCGAACCGTACGTCGGGGAAGATCTTCCCGTCGGGACGGAAGAAGATGCTGGTCCCGCTGCCGCGCGCCGCGCCGAGCTTCCTGAGCGGCGACACGGCCTTGCCGCGCGCGAACCGCTGCTCCCACTCGCCGCCGTCGCGGCGGACGCGGGCGGCCAGCGCCTCGGAGAGCGCCGTGACGACCGAGGCGCCGACGCCGTGCAGCCCGCCCGAGTGGTAGTAGTTCTTCGCCTCGAACTTCCCGCCGGCGTGGAGCGTCGTCAGAATGAGCTCGAGCGCCGGCTTCTTGTACTGCGCGTGGCGGTCGACCGGGATGCCCCGGCCGTCGTCGGCGACCGTCGCCGAGGTGCCGTCCTTGTGCAGCGTCACGGTGATGCGCTTCGCGTAGCCGTTCATCGCCTCGTCGACCGCGTTGTCGACGAGCTCCCAGAGCAGGTGGTGGAGCCCCGCGGCGTCGACCCCACCGATGTACATGCCCGGCCGCCGCCTGACCGGCTCGAGCCCTTCGAGAACCAGGATGTCCTTGGCGGTGTAGCTCGCTGCCATTCCCTCACCCCACCTCGTCCGCGCGGCGGAGCGCCGCGATCCCGCCCCGCTTGACGACCTTCTGCCCCTTCCCCGACCGCCGTCCCTCCGGCACGTCGGCGACGCTGATCCGCCGCTCCGTCCCCTCGAGCGTCACGGCGACGAACGTCGCGTCTTTCGCGAGGGCGAGCGCCCCCACCACCCGATCGTCGCCCTCGCGGCTCGGGCGCATGAGGATCACGCCGCGGCCGGGCCCGGACAGCTCGGCGACCTCGTCGAGCCCGAAGCGGAGCATCTTGCCGCGCCGCGTCGCCACCACCACGACCGTGCCGGCGGCCGGCTCGACCGAGACCACCTCGTCGCCCTCCCCGACGCGCGCGAGCCGCCGCCCGGCGCGCGTCGTCTCCGAGAGGTCCGGCGCGGCGCGGAAGCCATAGCCCTTCGCGGTGACGACCAGCACCCCCGCCTTCTCCATGCCCGGCAGGAGCGGCTGCGCCGCCCCCTCGCCGTCCTCCCGCAGGAGCCGGGCGGCCGCGACCCGCTCGCCGTCGCCGAAGCGAAGGAGCGACTGCACGGGCTCGCCGTAGCCGGTGGTCGCCGGCACGTCCGCGACCCGCAGCACGTACGCCGTGCCCCGCGTCGAGAAGAGAACGAGCCGGTCCCGCGTCGTTCCCGGGAGGACGGCCGCGACGGCGTCGCCCTCGCGGAGCCGCGTCGAGGCGGGATCCTTCATCTCGCGTACGCGCTTCAGCCAGCCGTCGCGCGAGAGGATCACGGTCGCCTCCTCGTGCACGATGTAGGCCTCGGGGTCGTAGGCGAGCTCCTCCCCCGCCGAGGCCCGCGTGCGCCGCGCATCGCCGTACTTCTCGGCGAGCGCGACGAGCTCCGCGCGGATCATCTTCCAGCGCTCGCGCGGGCGGGCGAGGAGTCCCTCGATCTCCTTCAGGCGCTTCTTCTTCTCGGCGCGTTCGGCGCGGATCTTCTCGATCTCGAGGCGGGCGAGCTGGTAGAGGCGGATCTCCAGGATGGCGTCCGCCTGGACCTGGTCGAGGCGGAACGCCGCCATGAGCTGCTTGGCGGCGTCGGCCCGCGACTCCGCCTTGCGGATGATGCGGATCGCGCGGTCGAGGTCGTCGTAGATGCGGGCGAGCGCGTCCAAGATGTGGAGACGCTCCTCGAGCCGGCGCTTCTCGTGCTCGAGCCGGCGCGTCACGACCTCCATGCGGAAGTCGAGGAACTGCCGGCAGAGGTCGCGCAGCGTGACACGCGCCGGCTGGCCGACCGCCGGGTTGGCTGTCGGCAGGAGGCAGGTCAGGTTGACGTTGAAATTCGTCTGCAGGCCCGTGTGCTTGTAGAGGTACGCCATCGCCGCCTCGGCCGACGCATCGGCCTTCAGCTCGAGGACGATGCGCACGTCGGCGGTCGACTCGTCGCGCACGTCGGTCACCTGCGGCAGCCGGCGCGAGACGATCTGCTCCGCGATCTGCTCGACCAGCTCGGCCTTGTTGACGGCATAGGGAATCGACGTGACGACGATCTGGCGCTTGCCGCGCGGCAGGGTCTCGACGGCATACTCGCCGCGGAGCCGGATGGCGCCCTGCCCCGTCTCGTAGACCTGGCGCAGCTCCCGCTTCGAGTTCAGGATCTCACCGCCAGTTGGGAAGTCCGGCCCCCGCATGTGCTTGAGGAGCCCCTTCACGT
>JBKPBB010000065.1:0-3656 GCA_046744245.1 Thermodesulfobacteriota bacterium | reverse complement strand
CCACAGCTCGGTCTTGTAGATGAGGGGCGTGATGACCTCGGTGTAGCCGTAGCGCGCGTAGAGGCTGCGGATGAACTCGACCAGCAGGTTGTAGACGACGGCGCCCTTCGGGTGGAAGAACGGCGACCCGGGCGCGATCGGATGGAGCGAGAAGAGGTCGAGCGCCTGGCCGAGCCGGCGGTGGTCGCGCTGCTTGGCCTCCTCGACGCGCCGGAGGTACGCTTCGAGGTCCTGCGTGCTCGCCCACGCGGTGCCGTAGATGCGCTGGAGCTGCTCGTTGCGCGCGTCGCCGCGCCAGTAGGCGCCGGCCAGGCCGGTCAGGCGGAAGGCCGGGATGCGGCCGGTGGAGGGCACGTGCGGGCCGCGGCAGAGGTCGACGAACTCGCCCTGGTGATAGAGCGAGACGGTGTCGTCCGGGATGCCCTCGATGATCTCCACCTTGTAGTGCTCGCCCAGGGCGCGGAAGCGGCGGACGGCCTCGGCCTTGGGGACCTCCTCGCGGCGGACGGGCAGATCCTCCTGCACGATCGCGCGCATGGTCTCCTCGATGCGCGGCAGGTCCTCGGCCGCGAAGCCGTCCGGGCGCTTGAAGTCGTAGTAGAAGCCGTTCTCGATCACCGGGCCGATGGTGATCTCGGCCTCGGGGAAGAGGCGCTTCACGGCCTGTGCCATCAGGTGCGCCGAGGAGTGGCGGAGCACCTCGAGACCCGCCAGCGACTCGGGCGCGACCGGCGCCAGGCGGCAGTCGGCCGCTAGCGGCCGCGAGAGGTCGACGACCGCCGTTCCCGAGGCCTCGACGCGCGCCGCGACCGCCCCCGCAACCACCTTGCGGTCGCCGCCGCCGCGGCGGGCGTGCGCGGCCAGCGCCTCGCCCGCGGTCGTGCCCGCGGGGAAGCGCTCGGTGGCGCCGTCCTCGAACGTCACGCTGATCTCCATCATCCGGCCGGCTAGACGGAGGCGGGAGTCAGGAGGGGGATAGGCACGGGCGGGATTGAACCGCCGGCCTCTTCCGCGTCAAGGAAGCGCTCTCCCACTGAGCTACGTGCCTACGCTCACGCCCAAGAAGGCGATTTCGGTACCAATCCCCCGCCGGCCTGTCAAGGCGCGAGCGCGGTCCCAAGCCTACTGAGGACGGCAGCGCGCGCTTGTGGTGGCCCGAGCGGGCGGTTAGAGTGCGCCCCGCGTGTCGCGGGAGCAGCTCTTCGCGGCGTTCTTCTTCGCCGTCTTCCTGTTCCTGCTCTACCAGCTCTACCTCTTCGTGGCGGCCTTCTTCGCGCCGCTGGTGTGGGCGGCGATCCTCGCCCTCGCCTTCTATCCGCTGACGAATCGGCTGGTCGCGCTGTTTCGCGGGCGGCGTGGGCTCGCCGCGCTGGTGCTCGTGCTGGTGGTCACGGTGGGGGTGGTCCTGCCCTCCTTCCTGCTCGGCTCGCTCCTCGTGCGGGAGGCGACGGGCGCCTACCGCCGTCTCCAGGAGGCCGTCCAGCAGGGCGAGCTCGTGCAGCTGGTGGAGCAGGCCCGCGGCTCGCGGCTCGGCGGGCTGTGGATTCGCATCGCCCCGCTCTTCGATCAGCTCTCGATCGACCTCTCCGATCTCCTCCTGCGCGCCACCAACTGGGTCTCCGACCAGATCGTCGGCCAGGCGACCGCGCTGGCGCGCAACGTCCTCCTCTCGGTCGTGAACTTCGCGCTCATGCTGGTGGCGCTCTTCTTCTTCTTCCGCGACGGCGAGGCGATGGCCGGACGCGTGCGCGACCTCCTCCCCATGGAGCGCGAGCACAAGGAGGCGATCGCCGGGCGCCTCTACGCGACCCTCACCGCGGTGGTGCAGAGCATGCTCGTCACCGCTGTCACGCAGGGCGTGCTCGCCGGCCTCGGCTACTGGGCGAGCGGCCTCGGCTTCAGCGTGTTCCTCGGCTTCATCACCGGCCTCGCCTCCTTCCTGCCGCTCGCGGGCCCGGCCTTCGTGTGGAGCGGGGCGGCGCTCTACCTCGCGCTCACCGGCCACCTCGGCCACGCCGCCGGGCTCGCGGTGTGGGGCGGCCTCGCGGTCAGCACGGCGGACAACTGGATCAAGCCGCTCTTCATCGGCGGGCGGGCGAAGCTGCCCACCTTCCCGCTCTTGATCTCGATCCTGGGTGGGCTCAGCGTGTACGGGTTCCTCGGCGTGTTTCTCGGGCCGGTCGTGCTCGGGATCCTCTTCGCCTTCGTCGAGATCTACCGCGAGGAGTACCAGCGAACGCCCGCCGCGCCGGCGCCGGCCGAGCCGGCCGAGCGGCGCGCCGCGTCGGGCTGACTTACACCGTCGCGTCACCCCCGCCGCCGGCGACCAACCTGCAGCCGGCTACTGCCCGTTGCGCGCGAACACGCCGCTGCCGAGCACCGCCTCCGCCTGCGCGACGATCTCGCGCAGGACCTCGCCGGCCGGCTTGATCTCGCGGAACCCTCCCACCCCCTGCCCCGCCGGAAAGCAGGTCCGCTCCGGATCGGCCTCCGGGTTCCAGTAGGCCATCACGTTGCGCTGCGAGGAGATCATGAGCTGCTCGGGGAAGGGCCGCATCTTGGCCGGATCGCTCTCGAGCTCGGCGATGTAGGGGTTCTTGAGGGCGCGCAGCGGCTTTCCCGAGTAGGCGCGGGTGCGGATGGTCTCGTCCTGCTCGGCGCGGACGAGCGCCTCGCGGTACTGGCGCGCCGCGGTCGCCTCCGGCGTGGCGATGAAGCGGGTGCCGATGACGGCACCCTGCGCGCCGAGGGCCAGCGCCGCGACCACGCCCCGGCCGTCGACGACGCCGCCTGCGGCCACCACCGGGATCTTCACGGCGTCCACCACCTGCGGCACGAGCGCGAGCGTGCCGATCTCCCCCGTGTGGCCGCCCGCCTCCGTCCCCTGCGCGGCCACCACGTCGGCGCCCGCCTGCTCGGCGCGCACGGCGTGCTTCACCTTGCCGGTCATCACCATGATCTTCATGCCGTGCGCCTTCATCGCCGCCACGTGCTGCTCGGGCACGGCGAGCCCGGCGACGAAGATCTCGACCTCCTCCTCGTAGAGGATGGGCAGGTAGGGCACGATCATCTGCGGCAGCGGCGCCAGCAGGTCGACGGCGAACGGTTTGCGGGTGAGCGCCTTGGTCTTGCGGATCTCCGCGCGCAGGTGGTCGGGCGAGAGCGCGGCCGCGCCCATCACGCCGAGGCCGCCGGCGTTCGAGACGGCGGCGACCAGCGGGGCCATCGACACGCCGCCCATGCCGGCGAGCAGGATCGGGTAGTCGATGCCGAAGAGATCGCAGATCGGCGTGCGCAGCATGGCTTGACTTGGCGAGGGGTAGCACGCGAGGAACCCTCATGCCAGAGCGAATCCTCCCCGTGCTGGTCGGCGCCGGCCAGACGATCGACCGGCCCGCCGACCCCGCCGCCGGCCGCGAGCCGCTCGTCCTGATGGAGGAGGCCGCGCGGCGCGCCGCTGAGGACGCGGGCGGCGGCACGCGGCTCCTCGCCGCGCTCGATACGGTCGCGGTCGTGAACGTCATCTGTCACGACTACGGCGACGCGGCGGGCCTCCTCGCCGAGCGCCTCGCCTGCCGGCCGGCGCGCGCCATCTCCACCACCCTCGGCGGGAACACGCCGCAGTCGCTCGTGAACCACCTGTGCGACGAGATCGC
>JBKPBB010000295.1:0-7434 GCA_046744245.1 Thermodesulfobacteriota bacterium | reverse complement strand
CTACTCGCGCAGGACGACGTCGAGCGCGAAGCGGAGGCGTTTCAGGGCGCGGCCCAGGCGGTTGTGATGGATGTTCCGCCGCAGCGCCACCAGCAGCTTCCGCTCGAGGGCATAGCGTGTCGGGGCCTCGCGCTTCACGGGCACCGGCGCGCCGCGCGCCGCCTCGAGCTGCTCGACGATCTCGGCGCGCGGGTAGCCGAGCGTCTCCAGGTCGGCCGGGTCGAGCTGGTCCACGAGCTTGCTCACCAGCGCCAGTGTCTCGGGCCGGGCCGCGATCTCCGCCGCCCACTTGCTGACCGAGTCGGTCACGGGGCGCGTGTGGCGCGCGACCCCGGTCGGGTCGCCGAGGCCCGTGGGCGCATCGCTCTTCTCTCCGTACGCGATCGCCTCCGCCTCGAACGGGATGCCGAGGTGATCGCAGACGCGGCGGAAGTGCGTTTCGGGGTCGCGCACGAGCTCCTCGTAGCGGACGTGCACGGACGGCACCGGCTGCTCGCGGAGCATGCGCGCCAGCGCGGGCACGTAGCGGGCGAGCAGCGGGTTGTGGTCGAGGGCCACCCGGTAGTCGCCGTCGAAGAACGACTCGACCCAGGAAGAGAGGACGGCCAGCGGGTGGCGCGTCAGGACCACGTAGTGTGCCTTCGGGTAGAGCTTGGTGAGGAACGGCAGCACGAGGGCGTAGGCGGGGGTCTTGTCGAGAAAGAAGCGCTTGCCGGGCGCGGTGGCGAGCATGCGGCCGTAGAGCGTGTCGGTGTAGGCGCGCAGCGCGTCCAGGTAATCCTCCTCGCCGCGCGGGAGGTCGGCCACGAGCTCGTGGATCGCCTGCTCGGCGTTCACGGGATCGTAGGGCGCCTTCTGCACGCTGCCGTAGAAGCCGAGGTGGGCGATCGGCGTGATGAGGTGCGGCTCGGCGCGCTGGTAGATGGCCGAGTGCGCGCCCATCATGCGCGCGAGCAGCGTCGTCCCGGAGCGCGGCGCCCCGATCAGGAAGATGAGACGGTCCTGCATCTCAGCTCGTCTTGGGGCGCCTGGTCGCGAGGCCGTCGGCCTCGATGCGCAGCGAGCGGTTGAAGCGCGCGCGGAAGTTCTCGAACGCCGCCTGCGCCGTCAGCTCGACGATCTCGCGCTCCGTGAAGTGCCGCCGCAGCTCCGCGAACTGCGCCTCGCTCACGTCGCTGGGCGAGATGGTCACCATCTCGGCGTAGGCGATCGCCGCGCGCTCGCGCTCCGTGAAGCCCGGGTGATCCGCGTAGCGTTCGATCGCCTCGAGCTTGTCGTCCGGGATACCCTGTCTCCTGCCCACGGCAGTATTGATGTCCATTCAGAAGACGCAGCCGATGAGGGTGGCGACGCGCAGGTGGATGAGCTTGCGGAGCGCGGGCTCGATCGCCCAGCCGCCCGTCTCGAAGATGGCGTTCATGATGGTGAGCCCCGGCACCAGGCGCGGGGCATGCGCCGCGATCGGGTAGGGGCGGAGGTCGCGGCCGAACATGCGCCGCATCATCCACATGCAGAAGCGCGTCGCGAAGCTGCGTTGCGTGGCGGGCTCGAGTCGGGCCATGGTCAGCTCCTCATCCACTGCTCGCGCAGCAGCGTCTTCTGCACCTGCCCCGTCGAGGCCGTGCGCGGGAGCGTGTCGAGGAAGCGAACGACGCGCGGCTTCTTGAAGCCGGCGAGGTGGGCGCGCACGTGCTCCACCACGTCGTCCTCGCCGAGGGCCGCGCCCGGGCGGCAAACCACCGCGGCGGCCACGATCTCGCCCCAGTCGGGGTCGGGCACGCCGAAGACGGCCGCCTCCGCGATCCCGGGGTGGTCGAGGAGGCAGCGCTCCACCTCCGCCGGGAAGACGTTCTCGCCCCCGCACTTGATCATCTCCTTGAGGCGCCCGGCGATGTGCAGGAAGCCCTCGTCGTCGAACGCGCCCAGGTCGCCGGTGTGGAGCCAGCCCCCGCGCAGCGCCTGCGCCGTCGCGTCGGGCATCCGCCAGTAGCCGAGCATGGTGAACTCGCTCCTGCAGACGATCTCGCCCGTCGCGCCGGCCTCGACCTCGCGGTCGTCGGCGTCCACCACGCGCACGTCGACGTTGAGCGCCGGGCGGCCGACCGAAGTCGGCTTGCGGAGCACGTCGCGCGGGCGGAGGCTCGCGACTGGCCCCGCCTCGGTCTGGCCGTACATGACGAAGAGGTTCGGGTTGCGGAAGCGCTCGACGATCGTCCGCACCTGGGCCTCGGTCATGACCTGTGTGCCGCTGCCGAGCGCGCGCAGCGAGGACAGGTCCGTGCGCGCGAACTCCGGCAGCGCGAGGATGGCAGTGTAGAGGGTCGGGATCAGGTAGAGGTAGGTGATCCGCTCGCGCGCCACGGCGCGCAGGATCTCGCCCGGCTCGGCCTTCTCCATGAGGACGACGGTGCCGCCGTTGGCCCAGTAGCCGAGCGGCATCGCCCACCCGCCCATGTGGAACATCGGGAACATGCAGAGGCCGACATCGTCCTCGCCGAGGCCGGACGTGGCCTGCGTCTGCATCGCCTGGAGTACGTAAGTGCGGTGCGAGAGGAGGGCGCCCTTCGGGTCGCCGGTCGTGCCGCTCGTGTAGAGCATGACGTGCGGATCGGGCTCGGAGAGAGCGGGGTCGGGCTCGGGCTCCGTATCCGACGCGCGCGCCATCAGGTCCGGCGCGTCGCGGTCGAGCGAGATCGCGTGCCGGAGCGCCGGCAGCGCGCCGCGCACCTCCTCGACGGTGCCGGCGAAGCGGTCGGCATGGAGCAGCACGCTCGCCTCGGACTGCGCGAGCACGTAGCGCACCTCGCCCGTGCGGTAGCGGAAGTTGACCGGCACGTGGATCGCACCCAGCTTGGCCGCGGCGAAGTAGATGGCTGGGTACTCGACGCGGTTCTCGGCCAGCGTGGCGACCCGATCGCCGCGGCCGACGCCGAGCGCGCGCAGCGCGTGCGCGAGGCGGTTCGCCATCGCGTCGAGCCGCCGGTAGGTGACGCGCTCGGAGCCGATCACGTAGGCGGTCTTCTCCGGGCGGTGGTGTGCCTGGCGCCGCACGATGTTGCCCAGGAGGAGCGCCATGGCGGCTTCTCTAGCAGAGCGCTCCCGCGGGTGCGACCTTCTGCGTGACGCACGTCAGCGGCGCGCCGCCCACGCTCAATTGACACCGCCGACGCGCGCGTGTTAGCCGACCCCGTCCTCGCCTGGACGCGCACTCCGGAGGTCCGCCGATGACGAAGCTCCTCGAAGGCAAGGTCGCCGTGGTCACCGGCTCGGGCCGGGGCATCGGCCGCGGGATCGCGCTCGCGCTGGCGCGCGAAGGCGCGAAGGTGGTGGTCAACGACGTCGGCTGCGACGTCGCCGGCCGCGGCACGGCGGCGGATCCCGCCGCCGAGGTCTGCAAGGAGATCGCCGGACTCGGAAGCGAGGCCGTCCCCAGTTACGACAGCGTGGCCGAGTTCGAGAGCGCCGGCCGCATCATCAGGACGGCGCTCGAGCGGTGGGGCCGCTGCGACGTCCTGGTGAACAACGCGGGCATCCTGCGCGACAAGAGTCTCGCCAACATGGAGCCCGACGACTTCGACGCGGTGCTCAAGGTCCACCTCTACGGCGGCTTCAACTGCTGTCGCCACGCGCTCCCGGTCATGAAGGAGCAGAAGTTCGGCCGCATCATCAACATCGTCTCGAGCGCCGGCCTGCGCGGCAACTTCGGGCAGGCGAACTACGGCGCGGCCAAGGCCGGGCTGATGGGCCTCACCTTCGTGATCGCGGTCGAGCACCTGAAGGGCAACGCCGAGGGCAAGTACTCGATCACGGCGAACGCGCTCGCCCCGGCGGGGCTCACGCGCATGGTCGGCACCATCCCCGGCATGGAGGGAAAGCCGATGCCGCCCGAGATGAACCCGGATCTCAACGGCCCCATCGTTGCCTTCCTCGCCTCCGACCTGGCCGCGCAGGTGAACGGCCAGATCTTCGGCCGCCGCGGCTACGCCTACACGCTCTTCCAGACCCCGAAGCCGATCGCCGCGCTCTACAAGGAGGGCGGCTTCACGGCCTCGGAGATCGCGAAGAACTTCGACGCCGCCTTCCGCGAGCACCTCTCCGTGCCCGGCATCCCGCCCACGCCCGCCCTGCAGCAGGCGGCGGCCGCGGCGAAGAAGGGCTGATCACGCATGTGCGGCGTCTCGGTCAGCATGGGTGGCGGCTTGGCGATGAATTGACGGAGGTTCGCGATGACACGCAAGGGCCTTTCGCACGTCGGCCTCTCCACCCTCGACATGGACCGCACGCGCGCCTTCTACGAGGGCGTCCTCGGCTTCGAAGCGGTGCGCTGCGACACCATGGCGGTGAAGGAGGGCGGCCAGATCCGCCACGTCTTCTTCGACGCCGGCGACGGGCAGCTCCTCGCCTTCATGGAGCCGCGCGGCGTGCCCGGCATCCCGTCCGAGTACGACGCCGGCATCAACCGCGGCCTCGGCCTGCCCGACATGTTCTACCACTTCGCCTTCGAGCTCGGCTCGCTCGAGGCGCTCGAGGCGAAGCGCGCCGAGCTGATTGCGAAGGGCGTGCGGGTGACCCCCGTCGTCGACCACGAGTGGATGAAGTCGATCTACTTCAAGGACCCGAACGGCCTGCTGCTCGAGTACGCGTGCTGGACGCGCGCGCTGGGCGACGACGATGCGCGCATGCAGGTGCGGTTCACGATCAGCATGCGGGGCGCCTCGCCGGTGACCGACTTCCGGGATCGGTGAGCCCGGGCAGCCGGCCGACGGTGGCGTTCCCGGCGCCGCGCTTCATGCGGATCACCGACGAGCATCTCGCTCACTGGCGCCGACACGGCTACGCCGTCGTGCCGAGTCTCCTGACCGAAGCGGAGCTCGCGGCGATTCAGGCGAATGTGCGCCGCTACTTTCCGACCGACGAGGAGTACCGCGCGGCGCCGGAGCGCTATCCGGACGTCGGCGGCTGGCGGGAGCTTCCCTTCGTCGGCGATGCGCTGAACGACCTCGCCACGCATCCGGAGCTCGTCTCGTTCGCCGAGCGCGTCATCGGGACGAAGGAGATCCTCCTGACGCAGGCGATCCTCTGGGGGAAGTACGCCGGGGTGGGCGACCACGAGCAGCAGCTCCACGTCGACTTCGGGAACAACACGCTCGTCTTCCCCCGCGACGAGGGCCCGTTCACGCAGACCGGGACGATCGTCTACCTGAGCGACGTCACCGAGGAGCTGGCTCCCACCTGCGTCGTCTCGAAGGAGCGCACGGGCGAGCCCTCCTCGCTCGTCCCTTCCGTGCGCCCCCGCGATCGGTTCCCCGTCCTGTACGAGCAGGAAGTGCGGGTGACGGCCCGGGCCGGCTCCGTCCTCCTCTACTCGATGAGCACCTTCCACCGCGGCTCGGCGTTCCAGGCGGCGGCCGGCGCCCGTTTCAGCTTCCACGTCGTCTTCCGGGCGAAGGACTCGCACTGGATGGGCTTCAGCGCCTGGGCGCGCTCGGGCGGGGAGCCGGCGCTCCAGCGCTTCCTCGAGCGGGCGACCCCGCGGCAGCGCGAGCTCCTCGGTTTTCCACCGCCGGGTCACCCGTACTGGAACGAGGAGACGCTCGCCGGCGTCGCCGCCCGGTATCCGGCAATGGACATGACGCCCTACCGGGACGCGCTCGGCTAGAGGCGGCCGTCTGCGCCGGATCGATCGGCGCGCCCGCCGCTACGGCGGCGGCCAGTGCGGTCGGAGCTGCCGCAGCCGCGCGGCGAGCTCGGCCTTCAGGGCGGCATGGGTGGGGTCGGTGGTGAGATTGTTCAGCTCGAACGGGTCGGCGAGCACGTCGTAGAGCTCGGTCTCGCCGCTGACGTACTCGGTGTACTTCCACTGCGTCCCGCGCACCTGGGCGAGGGTGGGCGGGACCACGTCGCTGTCCTCGTCGTCCGGGTCGAGCCACTGCTCGTAGAGGTGGTCGGTCCGCCAGGCGGGATCGGTGTCGTCGAGGAGGCGCACGAGGCTCCGCCCGTCCTCCTGCACCGGCGGGACGACGCCGGCGAGCTCGGCCAGGGTGAAGGCGAAGTCGATGTTGAGGCCGATGCGGGTGTCGATCCGTGCCTGGGGGGCGAGGAGCGGGTAGCGGACGATGAGCGGCACCCGCATGCACTCCTCGTACGGGCAGCGCTTGGGGCGGTGGCAGTGCGCGCCCCACGCGAAGCCGTTGTCGCCCGTGAACAGCACCAGCGTGTTCGCGTCCTGGCCGATCTGGCGGAGCTTGTCCATGATCGCGCCCACCCAGCGGTCCACGGCCTGGAGCGATTCGAGCTGCATGCGCCTGAAGGTGTCGATGTTGTTGATCTTGTTCGTGGTCATCGGGCAGAGGTTCTGGACCCACGCCGGCTTGTCCGACACGTCGGCCTCGTTCCAGTTGGGAGGCCGCCAGGGCGCGATGCCCGTGAAAGACCCCACGTCCGGCTCCGCCGGGCAGGCCGGCCCGTGCGGCGCGAAGGGTGCGACGTAGAGGAAGAAGGGCCGACCTGTGGGCTGCGTGTCGAGGAAATCGAGCGTCTTCTGGAAGACGATGTCGGTCGAGTAGTTCTGCGGGCTGGGGCAGGGGTTGCCGGCGTCACCCGGGCAGGCCGTGTAGGTCGGACAGCCGGAGGGGTAGGACACCGCGGCGTGGTCGTAGCCCGCGCCGTTCTCGATCAGGACGTAGTCGTAGTATTTCGTCCCCTGAAACGCGTGCCACTCGTCCCAGCCCGGCGGGACGTAGGGCATTGCCGGTACCGGTCCCCAGAGCTGGCGGTATCCGTTCAGGTATTTGCCGTAGAGCCCCGTGCGGTAGCCTTGCCCCTGGAGCCAGGTGGCGAGCGACGAGCTGTCGTCGAAGTTGGGCGCGCCGCCGATCGGCTGCGAGTTCGAGAGGACGCCCGTCGTGTGCGCATACTCTCCCTTCAGGATGCTCGAGCGGCTCGGGCAGCAGAGCGCCGTGGTCACGACCGCGTTGGTGAATTTGACGCCCGAGGCTGCGAGCTCGGACTCCACCTCGGGCATCACGGGGGTCACGCCGTCACGCGAGTGGGTGAGGTCGGTCGTGTCCCAGCGCTGGTCGTCGGTGAGGATGGCGAGGAGGTTCGGCCGGACGGGCGGGCTCGGTGCCACGCGGTCGACGCCGACCTCGAGCGCCGCGAGCAGGCACGCGCTGAGCTCGTCGGGGTCGAGCGCATGACCCGGCGCACCGACGGGTCCCGTGCACGTCGTTCCGACCGCGGGCACCACCACGCCGCTCGTGTCCCGGGCCACGGTCACGACGCACCTCCTGGGCAGCCGGTCGAGCTGTCGGCGGGCCTTCTCCACCGCGTCGGCGCGCGTGCGGCCGACGATCCGCTGCTTCAGCGTGCGGCCGATGAAGCGGGCCGCCGCCCGCCCGATCTGACGCTGGCACTTGAGCTGGGTGCGCAGCG
>JBKPBB010000018.1:0-6794 GCA_046744245.1 Thermodesulfobacteriota bacterium | reverse complement strand
ACTTCACGCTCCCCGACCTCGACGGCCGCCTCCACAGCCTCTCGGAGCACCGCGGGCGGAAGGTGCTCCTCAACTCGTGGGCCTCCTGGTGAGGGTGCCGCATGGACCTGCCGGTCTGGCAGGCACTCTACGAGGAGCTGGCGCCCCGGGGCTTCACCGTCATCACCGTCGCCATGGACGCGGGCGGTGCGTCTGACGTTCACCAGTGGATCGAGGCGGCGAAGCCGACGCACCCGAGCCTGATCGACACCCGGCACGTCGTCGCCGAGCTCTACGACTGGGTGAACGTGCCGTCGAACGCGTGGATCGACGAGGAGGGGCGCATCGTGCGCCCGAACGACCCGGGCTTCGCGGGCGAGTACTTCCGCGGCATGATGGACCCCGACTTCGACTTCAAGGCGATGATGAAGGAGTACGGGC
Organism: Thermodesulfobacteriota bacterium; assembly: GCA_046744245.1. Lineage (GTDB taxonomy): Bacteria > Desulfobacterota > Binatia > DP-6 > DP-6 > DP-6. The sequence continues at coordinate 6,374 of JBKPBB010000018.1, read as the reverse complement.
GGATGCGCGACCGCTACCTGGACGCCGTGCGCGACTGGGTCGCCAACGGTCCCGGAAGCCGCTGGGCGCTCACGCCCGAGCAGGTGCGCGCGCGGATGGCCGGCCCGAATCCGGACCACGCGCGCGCTGCGGCTCACTTCCGACTCGGCACGTTCCTCCGCGACCAGGGGAGATCGGAGGCCGCGCAGGAGGCGTTCGCCGAGGCAAAGCGGCTCCGCCCCGAGAGCTGGAACTTCAAGCGGCAGGCATGGCACCTCGAGGAGCCGGGGAAATCGGGTGGCCCAGAGTTCTGGGCCGAGGTGAAGGCGCTGGGCGATCGGCCCTACTACCCGCGCTGGGAGCTGTAGGGGCTACTCGAAGGGCATCGCGACCCTGCCGGAGCGCTGCCCGCCGGGGCAGATGCTCTCGTGCACACGCAGCACGCGCGCCGCGTCGGCCTGGCGCTCGCGCGACGCGGCGAACTTGACACCGCACACCCCGCAGACGCCGACCACGCTCGGCGCCCGGCGTGGCGCGCGCTTGGCGAGCAGGCGAGGCATCAGGCTCCGCCGCCGCGCGCGCCGGAAAAGAGACCGCATGATCGTTCTCATGCCCGCGCTGGGAGCAAGGGCGATGCCACGGCTCCCGGCCCACGTCCGCAGCGTCGGGGCGCGGGGCGGTGTCCAGCGGACTGGACGGCCGTCCGCCGTCCCGGACACGCGAGCCACCTCGGCACGTTCACCACCGCCGACGCGAGGGTAGTGTCCTAATTCCGACGCGAGTGCGACCTTGACAGCGCCGTCGCGGCCGCGTAGGTAGACCGAAACCGCGAACGCGCCTTTTAACTTGACCCCGCGAGGTCAGGAAAGGTCTGCCATGAACTGCCCGCTCCGCCGGGCCCGCGCGCCGCGGGACCCGGCCAACGAGGACGCCTCCCGGCCCGGCCGCGGAGGCGTTTTGCTGTCGCGAGTGCGCCGGTGACCGCCAACGGCACCCGGCAGGTGATGGACGCGCTCGCCATCCAGCGCGCCCTCGTCCGCATCGCGCACGAGATCCTCGAGCGCAACAAGGGCACCGAGGAGCTGGCGCTGATCGGCATCCGTTCGCGCGGCGTGCACCTGGCCGAGCGCATCCGCAAGCGGGTCGGCGAGATCGAGGGCGGCGTGCCGCCGCCCTTCGGCGTGGTCGACATCACGCTCTACCGCGACGATCTGGACCGCGGCCTCCAGAACCCGGTGGTGCAGGGGACCGACATCCCGTTCCCCGTCGACGGCCGCCGCATCCTCCTCGTCGACGACGTGCTCTTCACCGGCCGGACGGTGCGCGCCGCGATGGATGCGCTCGTCGACTTCGGCCGGCCGCAGTAGATCCAGCTCGCGGTGCTGGTCGATCGGGGCCATCGTGAGCTTCCCATCCGTGCGGACTACGTGGGCAAGAACCTCCCCACCTCCCGCCGCGAGCAGGTGCAGGTCCGGCTCGTCGAGGCGGACGGTGTGGACGAGGTCGTGATCGAGAGCTGAGGAGGGCGGCCATGGGGTTCACGCAGCGTCATCTGCTCGGGCTGGAGGGGGTTCCCGCGGACGAGATCACGACCATCCTCGACACCGCCGCCTCCTTCAAGGAGATCTCGGAGCGCGACATCAAGAAGGTGCCGACGCTGCGCGGGAAGACGGTCATCAACCTCTTCTACGAGGCGAGCACGCGCACGCGAACCTCGTTCGAGATCGCCGCCAAGCGGCTCTCGGCCGACACCATCAACATCAGCGCCTCGGGCTCGAGCGTGTCGAAGGGCGAGACCCTCGCCGATACGGCGCGGAACCTGGAGGCCATGCGGCCCGACGCGATCGTCGTCCGCCACCCGTCCTCGGGCGCCTGCCATCTCCTCGCCCGCCACGTCTCGTGTCCCATCCTGAACGCCGGCGACGGCTGCCACGAGCACCCGACGCAGGCGCTGCTCGACCTGCTGACGATTCGGCAGCGTCACGGCCGAGTCGCCGGGCTCACGGTCGCGATCGTCGGCGACGTGCTCCACAGCCGCGTCGCGCGCTCGAACCTGCACGCGCTGCGGACGCTCGGCGCGACCGTCCGCCTGGTCGGCCCGCCGACGCTCGTGCCGCGCCAGCTCGCCGCCTTCGGCGCCGAGCTGCACCACAACCTGGCCGACGGCGTGCGCGACGCCGACGTCGTCATGATGCTCCGCATCCAGCGCGAGCGGCAGGGTGCGAACTTCTTCCCGACCCTCGACGAGTACTCGCACTACTTCTGTCTCACCGAGGACGCGGTCCGGCTCGCGAAGCCGCACGTCATCATCCTCCATCCCGGGCCGCTCAACCGCGGCCTCGAGATCGCGAGCGCGGTCGCCGACGGGCCGTACTCGGTCATCATGGACCAGGTGACGAACGGGGTCGCGGTGCGGATGGCGCTCCTCTATCTGCTGGTCGCGCGCAGCAAGGCCGAGGACGCGGGCGCGGGCGAGGCCGAGCCCGCGCTCGAGCCGGTGCGGCGGCGGACCGGGGGGCGGGTGTGAGCCGGCTCCTCATCGCCGGCGGCACGGTGGTCGATCCGATCGCGGGCCGCGCTGCGGCGGGCGACGTGCTGGTGGAGGGGGAGAGGATCGCGGCGACCGGCGCGCCGGGGACGCTCGATGGCGGCGACGCCCCGGTGCTCGACGCGCGCGGGCTCCTCGTGCTGCCCGGCCTCGTCGACATGCACGTCCACCTGCGCGAGCCGGGCTACGAGTACAAGGAGACCATCCAGACCGGCGTGGCGGCGGCGCTCGCGGGCGGTTTCGCCTCGCTCGCCTGCATGGCGAACACGGAGCCCGTGAACGACAGCGCTGCGGTCACGCAGTACATCCTGGACCGCGCGCGCATCGCCCAGGGCGCGCGCGTGTACCCCATCGGCGCGCTCTCACTGGGCCTGCGGGGCGAGGGGCTCGCCGAGATCGGCGAGATGCACCGCGCCGGCATCGTCGGCATCTCCGACGACGGCCGCCCGGTCATCGACGCCGGGCTCATGCGCCGCGCGCTCGAGTACAGCTCGATGTTCGGGCTCCCGGTGATCGTGCACGAGGAGGACCCGCACCTCGCCGCCGGCGGCGCGATGAACGAGGGCGTGACCGCGCTGCGCCTGGGTCTGCGCGGCATCCCGGCCGCCGCCGAGGAGGTGATGATCGCGCGCGACCTCGCGCTCGCCCGGCTCACGGGTGGCCGCCTGCACGTCGCGCACGTGAGCACCAGGGGGGCAGTGGCGCTCCTTCGCGAGGCCAAGGCCGAGGGCCTGCCGGTCACGGCCGAGGTGACCCCGCACCATCTCTTCCTGACCGAGGAAGCGGTCGAGGGCTATGGCACGAACGCCAAGATGGCGCCGCCGCTGCGCACGAAGGCCGACGTGGCGGCGCTGCGCGCGGGGCTCGCCGACGGCACGATCGACGCGATCGCCACCGACCACGCCCCGCATCACGCCGACGAGAAGGAGGTCGAGTTCGACCTCGCCGCCAACGGCGTCGTCGGCCTCGAGACCGCGCTCCCGCTGGCGCTTCGCCTGGTCGCGGAGGGCGTCCTCGACCTGCCCACGCTGGTCGCGCGCATGACGGTCGGGCCCGCGCGCGTCCTGGGCTTGCCGGCCGGCACGCTCGCCCCGGGCGCGGCGGCCGACGTGACGCTCGTCGATCCCGAGCGCCGCTGGCGGGTCGAGGCACGCGCCTTCCGCTCGAAGGGCCGCAACACGCCCTTCGAGGGCTGGGACATGACGGGCCGCGCGGTCGCGGTCCTGGTCGGCGGCCGGCTCGTGCACGACGAGCGGCCGGCGACGGCGCCGGCGCTCCGGAGCGCCTCGTGAAGCCGGCGCTGCTGGCGCTCGCCGACGGCACGATCTTCCGCGGGCGCGCCTTCGGCGCGACGGGCGAGGCGGTGGGCGAGCTCGTCTTCAACACCAGCATGACGGGCTACCAGGAGATCCTGACCGACCCGTCCTACGAGGGCCAGCTGGTCGCCATGACGTACCCCGAGATCGGGAACGTCGGCGTGAACCGCGAGGACGTCGAGTCGCGCCGCCCCTACGTGCGCGGCTTCGTGGTGCGCGAGTATCGCGAGGCGCCGTCGTCGTGGCGAGCGGAGGAATCGCTCGGCGCCTACCTCGCGCGCCAGGGCATCCCCGCCATCGAGGGCATCGACACGCGCGCGCTCGTGCGCCATCTCCGCGACCACGGCTCGCAGGAGGCCGTGCTGTCGAGCGTTGATCTCAACCCCGAGCGGCTCGTGCGCCGCGCGAAGGACTCGCCCGGGCTCGTCGGCCGCGACCTGGTGCGCGAGGTGACGTGCAAGGAGCCGTACGAGTGGACGCAGGGGCCGTGGCGGTTGGGCCAGGGCTACACGACCGCGGAGCACGCCGCCGAGCGGCGGGGCGGGAAGGTGTACGACGTCGTCGCCTACGACTTCGGCATCAAGTACAACATCCTGCGGAATCTCGTCGGGGTCGGCTGCCGCGTGCGGGTCGTCCCGGCGTACACCAGCGCCGCCGAGGTGCTGGCGATGCGCCCCGACGGCGTCTTCCTCTCCAACGGCCCCGGCGACCCGGACGCGGTCACGGGCGCGCCCGAGCGCGTGGCGCAGCTCCTCGGCAACGTGCCCGTCTTCGGCATCTGCCTGGGGCACCAGATCATGGGCCTCGCGCTGGGAGGGAAGACGTTCAAGCTCAAGTTCGGCCACCACGGGGGGAATCAGCCGGTGAAGGACCTGACGACCGGGAAGGTGGAGATTACGGCGCAGAACCACGGGTTCGCGGTGGACGTGGAGTCGCTGCGCGGGAAGGCGGAGATCACGCACATCAACTTGAATGACCGCACCTGCGAGGGCCTCGCCGTGAAGGGGCAGCCGACGTTTTCGGTGCAGTATCACCCCGAGGCGTCGCCGGGGCCGCACGATGCGCGGTATCTGTTTCGAAGGTTCGTGGAGATCATGGAACGTGGGTCGAATTGAAGCACTTTCTCGAGCCCGGATGTGCCGCTGATCGAGAACCGTGCGGTGCGGAAAAACCTTTCAATTGTTAGGCGGCTCGGTTGGACAAGGCGCAGATATGGCCAATAACACCTGGCCGAGGGACCAATACACGGGCCCCGGGGGCGGAATGTACGCAGGCCCCGGTGGGGGTGCGTACGCGGGTCCGGGTGGCGGGCTGTACACTGGTCCAGGTGGCGGCATGTCCAATGGTCCTGGCGGCGGTCTCTCCACTGGCCCGGGCGGTGGCTTGTCGACGGGCCCCGCGGGCGGTCTTTCCACCGGTCCCGGTGGCGGTCTATCGACGGGTCGGGTGGCGGCCTCTCAGCAGCACCCGGAGGCGGCATGTACGCCGGGCCTTGCTCAAGTCCCTATCGCAGCGCCATCCCGCCGTGGCCCGTCTTCATCGAAGAGCTCGAGAAGCGTGGAATGAAGCAGCATGCCGACATGGCGCTGGTGGATTTGAAGCAGGCGGTTCTGCACGCCGAACGTCTTTCCGAGGCCCAGAAATTGGACGCCGTCGCAGACATCGACAGCATTGAGAGCCAACTTGCGAAGGCTACTCCGAGCCGTACGGTCATCCAGGGCGCGTGGGAGGGGATAAAAAAGTTGGACACGGTGCTTGGCCTCGCTGAAAAGGTCGGAAAAGTCGCCGCGCTGCTCGTTCCGTTTTTGTCGCCCTGAGCGGACATGACGGTGACGGATCGGATCGAGATAAACCTCAAGGTCATGATGGGCAAGCCCGTGATCCGCGGAACGCGGATCACAGTGGAGATGATCCTCGGAAAGCTGGCGGAGGGGGCCTCCCAGGAGGACCTGCTCGACGCCTACCCTCGTCTGACGCGCGAGGACATCAAGGCCGCCATCGGCTGGGCCGCGAATACGGGCTGATCCCATGCCTCGCCGCACCGACATCCGCTCCATCCTCCTCATCGGCTCCGGCCCCATCGTCATCGGCCAGGCGTGCGAGTTCGACTATTCGGGCACGCAGGCGTGCAAGGCCCTGCGCGAGGAAGGCTACCGCGTCATCCTCGTCAACTCGAACCCGGCGACCATCATGACCGACCCGGAGTTCGCCGACCGCACCTACATCGAGCCGATGACGGTCAACGTCGTCGAGCGCATCATCGCTGCGGAGAAACCCGACGCCTTGCTACCGACCATCGGCGGGCAGACGGGGCTCAACCTCGCGCTCGACCTCGCGGCGGCCGGCGTCCTCGAGCGCCACGGCGTGCGTCTCATCGGCGCGAGCGTCGACGCCATCCGCCGCGCCGAGGACCGCGATCTCTTCAAGGCGACGATGGCATCGACGCTGGCCCCGATGAGGCGCACGCCGTGGCGGTCGAGCACGCCCGCGCGCGCGAGATCGAGGGCGAGGTTGAGGCCCGTCTGGCCGCC
>JBKPBB010000412.1:0-2874 GCA_046744245.1 Thermodesulfobacteriota bacterium | reverse complement strand
GCGCGAGCTGACGCAGCGGCTGCGCGCGCTGATCCCGCGGCAGATGTTCGAGGTGGTGATCCAGGCGGCCATCGGCGCCAAGGTGATCGCGCGCGAGACCGTGAAGGCGCTGCGCAAGAACGTGACCGCCAAGTGCTACGGGGGCGACATCACGCGCAAGCGGAAGCTCCTCGAGCGCCAGAAGGAGGGGAAGAAGCGCATGAAGCAGGTGGGGCGGGTCGAGATCCCCCAGGAGGCCTTCCTCGCCGTGCTCAAGGGTGGCGGCTGATGGGACGCTCGGCTATCATGCGCCGCCATGGCTAGCCCCGAGCGCCGGCGGCGGGACGCGGCCCCGGCTCTCGTGCGGCCGGCGGCGAAGCCGAAGTCCCAGGTCCGCGAGTATGCCGAGGCGCTCGCGGTCGCGCTGCTGCTCGCGCTCGTCATCCGCACCTTCGTGGTGCAGGCGTTCAAGATCCCCTCGGCCTCGATGCTGCCCACGCTCCAGATCGGCGACCACCTGCTGGTCAACAAGTTCCTCTACGGGCCGCGCCTCGAGATCCCGCTGACCGACATCTCCCTCGCGCGCCTCCCGGGGCTGCGGAAGCCGCGCCCGGGCGACGTGATCGTCTTCCTGGCGCCGGCCCGCGCCTCGGCCGACCGCCAGCGCCGCGACTTCATCAAGCGGGTGATCGCGGTCGAGGGGCAGACGGTCGAGGTGCGCGCGAAGCAGGTCTACATCGACGGCAGGCCGTGGGACGACCCGCACGCCACCTTCCTCTCCGGCAAGCCGGACCCGACGGCGGAGCTGCCCTCGAATCCCCGGCTCCGGCCCTGCGGCAGCCTCGAAAGCCAGACCAGCGGGCACAGCTGCGGCCCGTACACGGTGCCGCCGGGCGACGTCTTCGTCATGGGCGACAACCGCGAGCAGAGCTACGACTCGCGCTTCTGGGGTCCGGTGCCGATCAGCGACATCAAGGGGCAGGCGCTCATCATCTACTGGTCGTGGGACGGCCCCGACCGCTGGGTGCGCTGGGACCGGATCGGGCGGCTGGTGTACTAGGCGAGCAGCTTCTCCAGCGCCGCGTTGAACGCCTCGGGCTCCTCGAGGTGCGGGGCGTGTCCGCTCTCGGCGAAGACGGTCAGCTTCGCGCCCGGGATCCTCTTCGCCAGGTCCTCGCCGTGCGCGAGCGGCAGGAGCGCGTCGTGCTTCCCGTGCAGGACGGCGGTCGGGACCTCGAGCTTCTTCGCCCCCGCGCGGAGATCGGCGGCGAGCAGCGCGTCGAAGCAGGCCTCGGCCACGTGGGGCGGGGTCTTCTGCATCTGCCCGGTGGCCCAGGAGAGGAGCGGCGAGTGCGGGTCCTTGAACAGCTGCGGCGCGAAATCGCGCACGAAGGCGCGGAAGTCGGCGGCGATCGCCTTCTTCATCTCGGCCGCGCGCTCGGCCTCGGCGAGCGGGTTCTTCGCATCCGCGAGCCCGCCCGCCGTCGTGCACACGAGGCCGAGCGCGCTCACGCGCTCGCCGAGCCGCTGCGCCAGCTCGAGCACGAGCAGCCCGCCCATCGACCAGCCGACCAGCGCGATGCGGGGCACGCCGAGCGCACGCACCAGGTGCTCGAGGTCCGTCACCAGGGCGCCGATCGTGTAGCCCGTGCGCGGGTGCGACGACTCGCCGTGGCCGCGCACGTCGACCGTGACCACCAGATGCCGGTCGCGCAACGCGACCACCTGGCGCTCCCAGAAGGTGCGGTTGGCGGTCCAGCCGTGGACGAGGAGCACCGGCGGGCCACTGCCCGCGCGGTCGTAGCGGAGCGAGACGCCGGCATGGGACAGGAACGGCATGTCGGGCTCGTAGCCCGTGTGCCGACGAGACCGCAAGGAGCCCAGTCACGGCGCGCGGGAGCACCGATGACACGCTGCATCCGTGAGGCCGTGGCCTCCCGCATTTCCGCCCTGCGCCGGATCCATGCTCCGACTGCCGTCGGACACCGTCCTACCGACTTGACGGGGCAACATAATCAGGCGTATGCCTCGGCAGGGCTCCCGTATCCCGGAGAGCACTTCTCCGGTGATCGGGGCGCCGGCCCAGCGGGGACCGTCATGGCGAACGAAACGGTAGATTGGCGGGAATGGATGCGCGGCCTCGGGCGCCAGGTGCGTCGCGTACGTGAGTTTCTCGGTTTGTCTCAAGATCAGGTGGCACGTCTCGCCGGGGTGAGCCAGGGCGCGGTCAGCCGGCTGGAGGCGGGCCGCGGCCTCGCCACACCCATGGTGGTCGTGCTGAAGGTCCACTGGGTGTTGACGCGCGCGCTGCGCGCGTTCGATCCCGCCATCCCCGACGAGGAAGTGCGCGCCACGCTCGGCCTCGAGAGCCTGATCGCGCCCCCCACCGACCGCGGCAGCCGCGAGCCACCGCCGATCACGAGGGATGCGGACCTCGAGATGCTGGTCCAGCTCTACCGCACGCTGCCCGAGCGGCAGCGGCGCACGCTGGTCGCGGTGGTGCGCGCGACGGCCAGCTCGCTCGGGGACGTGGCGCCGTCGGCTGCGGGGATGAAGGTCTCTCACGCCGGCTCGTAGCGGTTCACGCCCTCGATCGAGCTGACGCGGCCGACGCGGCCGACCTGCTCCTCGCACTCCATCGCCTCGAGCACCGCACGCTCCGCCCGCACCACGGCGAGGAAGCGGCGCCCCTCGACGAGCCGGCCGATGACCGCACCGCGCTCCGTGCCGCCGTCGCGGCCGTGGACGATGGTATAGGCCTCGATCGTGCCGCGCCCCGACGCCTCCTCGACCACGGGAGGGTGCGGGAGCGCATCGACCCAGCGCTGGAGCGCCGCGCCGCCCACGTGCTGCCACCCCTTCGACGGCGGCGTCCCCGCGTAGATCGCGAGCGCG
>JBKPBB010000254.1:0-6138 GCA_046744245.1 Thermodesulfobacteriota bacterium | reverse complement strand
CCTTGGTGCGCGTCTCCTCCCAGAGGGGCTCGTGGCACTCGACCACACGCCAGCCAGCCCCCGCGAGCGCCAGGCCGAGCAGGCGGTTCGCGCTGTGCCCGGCGTCGTACGTGCCGAACAGGCACGCGCTCGCGGACGCGCTCACGGCGGCGCGCGCCGCGCCGTCCGCGCCTCGACCGCGGGCTCGAGGCGCTCCACCTCCGGCCCGTCGCCGAGGCGCAGCTCGAGCTCGCGCACGCGCACCAGGGTGTCCTCCTGCAGCGACCGGCTCGCGCCGATCAGGTCGGCGACCAGGCCGATCAGCATGGTCTGGAAGCCGACGATCAGGAGCACCGCGGCCAGGATCAGGCTCTGCACGTGGCCGGCGCCGCCGCGGGTGAGATAGTAGTACAGGAAGCGCGCGCCGATCACGCCGCCGGCCGCGATGCACGCCGCGCCGATCCGCCAGAACACTTTCAGCGGCTCGTAGAGGGCGTAGATGCGCACCAGGGTCGCGATCGAGCGGCGGACGTAGAGCGTCACGTGGCCGAAGAGGCGCGAGGGCCGCTGCTCGGGGTTGGTCTCGACCGGGACGTGCGCGATCGGGATGTGCTTCTTGCCGGCCTGGATGATGGTCTCGAGCGTGTAGGTGAACTCGCTGAAGACGTTGAGACGGAGCGCTGCGCGCCGCGAGAAGGCGCGAAAGCCGCTCGCGGCGTCGGGGACGCGCGTGCCCGACACCTGGCGCACGACCCAGCTCCCGACCCGCTGGAGCAGACGCTTGCCGGCGCCGAAGTGCCGGAGCCGGTGCGGCGCGCGGTCGCCGATCACCATCTCCGCCACACCGGCGAGGATGGGCTGCACCAGGAGGGCCACGTCCGCGCCGCGGTACTGGTTGTCGGCGTCGGTGTTGACGATCACGTCGGCGCCGAGCTTGAGCGCCGCGTCGAGCCCCGCCTCGAAGGCGCGCGCGAGCCCGAGATGCACGGGGAAGCGGAGGAGGTAGGTCGCGCCCGCGCCGCGCGCCGCGCCCGCGGTGGCGTCGGTCGAGCCGTCGTCGATGACCAGCGTCTCGACGCTGTCGAAGCCGGGCACGCTGCGCGGCAGACCGGCCAGCGTCTCGGCGAGGTGCGCCTCCTCGTTGAAGCAGGGGATCTGGATGATGAGCTTCACGCGCGCCGGGAGCGTGTCACGCCGGCGGCGAGAGAGTCAATCTTCGCCCGGCGGCGCGACCAGCACGTCGAGGCGCATGACCCGCCCGGGGGCGAGAGGCGCGGGCCGGGCCCCCGGGCGCGCACGGCGCGGCGCCCGGAATTGACAGCTTCCGGGTCGTCTGTGAGAATCCGCCGCCGCTCGGCGACACCCGACCATGGAGGTTCCTGCATGACGCGCGTCCTGGCCGCCTCAGCCACCCTTGCCCTGCCGCTCCTGCTCGTCCTCCCCGGCTGCGGAGGACGCGGGGGGCCGAGCGAGGCGCCCGAGAGCACCACCACGGTCGCGCCGGCGAAGGCGCCGACCACGACGACCGTGGCGGCGGGCAAGGCCGAGGAGGAGGCCGCGCCGCTCCTCGCCTGGGCCGACGGCACGCCCGAGGACGGGCCGGCGCCGCTCACCGTCGAGTTCAAGGCCGACGTCGAGGGCGGCACGCCGCCGCTCAAGTACACCTGGAAGTTCGGCGACGATACGCCCGACTCGAACGAGGCGAATCCGAAGCATACGTACGCGAAGGCAGGGAAGTACCGCGCGGACCTGTCGGTATCGGACAGCTCGGGTGACTCGGATACGGACTACATAGAGATCGAGGTGCGCTAGACACGCGCCGCGCCGGGTGGCGGCGGGGCCGCCGCCACCCGGCGTGCGTCTCGCTGGTCGTTCACGACCGTAGCGTTCCGATCACATCGCTGATCGCCGCGACGCCATGGGCGCGGCACCAGCGCGCCATCTCTTCGGCGATCCGCAGGGGGGCGCGCGGGTCGTAGAAGATGGCGGTGCCGACCTGGACGGCGCGCGCGCCGCAGCAGAGGAACTCGAGGGCGTCCTCGCCGGTCATGATGCCGCCGATGCCGACCACCGGGATGCGGACGGCACGCGCGAGTTCCTGGACCATGCGGAGCGCGACGGGCTTGATGGCGGGGCCGGAGAGGCCACCGCTGCCGGCTGCCAGGCGCGGGCGGCGCGCCTCCAGGTCGATCGCGGTGGCGCGCAGGGTGTTGATGGCGGTGAGCGCGTCCGCGCCCTCGGTCTCGGCGGCCCGTCCGACCCGCGTGATGTCGCCCACGTTGGGCGAGAGCTTCACCCAGAGCGGCGCGCGCACGCGCGCGCGCACGGCGCGCACGATCGCCGCCAGGGCCTGCGGGTCGGTGGCGAGGATGCCGCCCCACTCCGGACGGTTCGGGCTCGAGGCGTTCAGCTCGAGGGCCACCACGCCCGGCGCGCCGTCGAGCCGCGCGGCGCATTCCGCGAACTCCTCCGGGCTGTCGCCCCAGAAGTTGGCCACCACCCGCGCTCCGGCCGCACGCAGCGCGGGGAGGCGGTCGCCGAGGAAGGCCTCCACGCCGATGTTCTGGAGGCCGATCGAGTTGAGCATGCCGCCCGGCGTCTCGACCAGGCGGGGCGCCGGCTTCCCGGGCGAGGGCCGGAGCGAGAGCCCCTTCACGGCGAGCGCGCCGAGCGCGCCCAGGTCGACCAGCCCGGCGAACTCGGTCCCGTAGCCGAAGGTGCCGGAGGCCGCGATGACGGGGTTCGGCAGCCGGACCGCGCCGACCGCGACGCTCGTGTCGACGGCGGCGCCCGCGCTCACCGGCTGCCCAGCCGCAGCTCCATCACGATCGCGTCCTGGCCGGGGCCGTAGTAGCCGCGCCGGACGCCCAGATCCTTGAAGCCGAGCTGGCGGTAGAGCCGCCGCGCGATCACGTTCCCGGCGCGCACCTCGAGGTAGACGACGCGCGCGCGCGCCGCCTCGGCCTCCCCGACCACCCCCGCCACCAGCGCGCGCCCGTGCCCCAGCCCGCGCCGCTCGGGATGGACCGCGACGTTCAGCAGGTGGACCTCGTCGGTCACCCGCCAGCGGCAGGTGTAGCCGATCACCTGTGGCCGGGGAACGGCCCCTTCCACCGCCACCACCAGGCGCGCGAACGGGGTCGCGAGCTCCTTCTCGAAGAAGGCGCGCGACCAGGGCTGCGCAAACGAGCGGCGCTCGATGTCGAGCACGGCGGGCAGGTCCTCGCGCCGCATGTCGCGCAGGACCGCGCGCGGCAGCTCGGGAGCGATGGCCACGCTCACCACCGCATGAGCGCCGCGCCCCAGGTGAAGCCGGCGCCGAAGGCCGCGAGGCAGACGAGCGCGCCCGGCCTGACGCGCCCCTCCTGGACGGCCTCGTGGAGCGCGATCGGGATCGATGCCGCGGTCGTGTTGCCGTAGCGCTGGATGTTGTTGAACACCTTCTCCTCGGGCAGCTCGAGGCCCATCGCCACCAGCTGGCTGATGCGCAGGTTCGCCTGGTGCGGGATCAGGAGGTCCAGGTCGGCGGTGGTGCAGCCGTTGTGCGCGAGCGCCTCCCGGATCACCTCGGGAAAGCGCGTGACGGCGTGCTTGAAGACGTAGCGCCCCTCCATGCGCGGCCAGAGGCGGCTGCCGGGCTGGTCGAGCATGTCCTCGGTCAAGCGCGGCCGCACGCGGCTCGACGCCGCCTCGACCATCAGCTTCTCGGCGTACCGGCCCTCGCTGTGGAGGTGGGTCGAGAGGATGCCACGGCGCCGGTCGGGCTCGGGCCCGAGCACGGCGGCGCCCGCGCCGTCGCCGAAGATGACCGCCACCTCGCGGCCGAGCGTGGAGAGGTCGAGGCCGGTCGAGTGGATCTCCGCCCCCACCACCAGCACGTAGCGCGCGTCCCCGCTGCGGATCCACGCGTCGGCCACGGCGAGCATGTACACGAAGCCCGAGCACTGGTTGCGCACGTCCATGACCGGCATGCCGCGCACCCCGAGCTTCCGCTGCAGGAGCGAGGCGGTGCCCGGGAAGTCGATGTCGGGCGAGAGCGAGCCCAGGATGACAAGGTCGAGGTCCCCGGCCGCGATCCCGGCCTCGCGGAGCGCCTCGCGCGCGGCGCGCTCTCCCAGGTCGGCGCCGCCCATGTCCGCGCTGATGAAGCGGCGCTCGCGGATCCCCGTGCGCTGCTCGATCCACTCCTCGCTCGTGTCCATCAGCCTGGTCAGGTCCTGGTTGGTCACCACGCGCTCGGGGAGATGGTGGCCGAGGCCCAGGATGCGGGAGTTGACCGTCTCGTCCATCGTCCCTCCGCTCACAGGCGCAGGAGCACCCCGCCCCACGACATGCCCGCGCCGAAGGCCACGCAGCACACGAGGTCGCCCTTCCCCACCCGCCCGGCGGCGAGCGCGTCGGCGAGCGCGATCGGGATGCCGGCCGCCGCGATGTGGCCGGCTGCCTCCGCGGTCGCGACGACGCGCTCGCCGGGAAGGTGGGCGGCCTCGGCCGCCTCGCGCGCCACACGCGCGTCGAGGTAGTGCACGAGGAAGAGCGCCACGCGCTCGGCGGGCACGCCGGCGCGCGCGAGGACCTCGCGCGTCACGGCGACCAAGGCCTCCCGCGCCTGCGGGTGCACGGCCGCCGCGTCGAGCTGGTAGTAGTGCCGGCCGGCGCGATAGGCCTCCCGGTCCATGCGCGCGGGGTAGTGCCGGCTGGCGGGGAACTCGCACCAGAAGCGCTCGAGGCGGTCGGGGTCGCTGTGCAGGACGGCGGCGAGCACGCCCGGCTCGCGCGCGGCGCCGAGCACGAGCGCGCCGGCGCCGTCCCCGAAGTACGGCGTCACCGCCGCCGCGCGCGGCGCGTACTCGAGGGCGGTCGAGTGGACCTCGGCACACGCGACCAGCACGCGCTCCGCGGCGCCCGCGCGCACGAAGCGGTCCGCGGTGGCGAGCGCGAAGAGAGCGCCGGCGCACTGGGCGCGCACGTCGAGCGCCCCCACCGTCCGGCAGCCGAGCTTCTCCTGGAGGAAGCAGCCGGAGCCGGGGAAGGCGATGTCGGGCGTCATGGTGGCGAAGACGACGAGATCGACGTCGGCCGGCCCGAGGCCCGCGCTGGCGAGCGCGGCGAGCGCGGCCTCGCGCGCCAGGTCCGAGGGGCCGTGTCCGTCGTCGGCGTGATGCCGGCGCGTGACCCCGGTCAGCTCCGCGAGCCGCGCGCCCGACGCGCCGAGGTCGCGCGCGAGCTCTTCGTCGGTGACGGTCCGCGCTGGCAGGTGGCGGCCGCAGCCGAGGACGGCGCTCGCCGGCACTGCCGGCCCTACCCTCCAGCCTTCGGCAGGATGACCTCGAGGGTCTTGTCCCGGTAGCGGTGCCGGAAGCCGGCGACCGGGTCGCGGAGCGGCACGCGCGTCATGAACTCGGGCGGAAAGGCGGGCGCGACGGACGTCAGCTTCCGCACCTGCGGGTCGACCACCCGCCCGTGCACCACGAAGGTGCCGTCCTGGAGGCTGAGCTCGTAGTCGTAGTCGGGCATCTCGGGCGGGAGCCCGAGCTCGTCGGCGAGCGACGAGGGCGGGAGGCGGCGCGGGAACTCGAGGCGCAGGATGTAGGCGTCGTCGCGGTCCACGATCTTGTAGATCGAGCCGTAGCGGCGGTCGCGCTCGAGCTTCTCGTCGAAGTGGTCCCGGTCGCCATAGAAGCCGTCGAAGCCGACGCCGCTCGCGCTGCCGCGCGCGCCCGCGAGCAGGACGACCAGGCGGCCGAGCGGCCACACGAGGGGTGCGTAGAGGGCGCCGCGGACCGGCGCCTCGCCGAAGGGCACGCCGCCGAAGAGGCTCTCGCGCATCCGGAACGCGGCCTCGCCGAAGCCGAGCGCGAGCCCGAGGAAGATCCACTTGTGGACGCCCAGGCTGAAGAGGTCCACCCGTCCGGCGCTCACCGCGAGCGCCAGGATCACGACCGGGTAGAGCACCAGGTTCAGGAAGACGTTGGCCGCGGTCGCCAGCTGGGGGTTGAAGAAGCGGCGGTCGGCGATGGCCGCGTCGACGCGGTCCTGGGCGGGCGCGCCGAGCGCGCCGAGGAGACCCTGCCCGGCGGCCAGGAGCGAGAGCACCAGCACGGCGAGTCGCGAGAGGAGTCGCCGGCGCGGCGAGCCGAGCTCGGCCAGGAGCTGATC
>JBKPBB010000076.1:0-12236 GCA_046744245.1 Thermodesulfobacteriota bacterium | reverse complement strand
CGCGCTCGCGCAGCGAGTTGGTCGCCATCTGCTCGTCGGTGGCGATGATGTGCGGCGTCAAGAAGACGAGCAGGTTGGTCTTCGTGCGCTGGTCGTCGTCGCGGCGGAAGAGGTGGCCGAGGACCGGGATGCGGCCGAGGTAGGGGACCGACCTGGTGTTGGCCCGGATCGTGTCGGAGAGGAGCCCGCCGATCACCACCGTCTGCCCGTCGCGCGCCGCAACGGCCGTGCTGGCGGAGCGGATGGTGGTGGTTGGGCCGACGAGCGTCGGGTCGCCGACGCTGGCAGTGGCGGTGGGGTCGATGTCGGAGACCTCCTCGAAGAGGGCGAGGCGCACGAAGTCGTCGGCGGTGATCTGCGGCGTCATGCGGAGCGTGATGCCGACGTCGTGGCGCTCGACGGTGGTGAACAGGTTGGCGAGGTTGGTGGCGCTGGTGGCGCGGCTGGCGACGAACGGGACGTTCCTGCCGACCACGATCTCCGCCTCCTCGTTGTCGGTGGTGATGATGTTGGGGGCGGAGAGGACGTTCACGTCGGTGTCGGTCTGGAGCGCGGTCAGGAGGACGGTGTGCGCCGGTACCTCCTGGCCGCTCGGCAGCCTGACCTTCTGGTTCGCGGCCGCGGCGAGGACGAGGCCCGGGAGCGAGGTCGGGTCGGTGAGCGCGCCGGCGAGCGTGCCGAGGTTCACCTGCGCGAGGCCCTTGTGGCCGTCGAGCGTCGTGCCGCCCTGGAACTCGATGCCGAGCGCGCGCGTCTTCTCGAGCGTGGCCTCCAGGATGATCGCCTCGACGAACACCTGCCGCCGGCGCACGTCGAGCTGCTCGATCACGGCGCGCAGCGTCTCCCAGTCCTCGGGCGTGGCGCTCACGATGAGCGCGTTGGTGGCGGGGTCGGCCGTGAGGCGCACGGGCGCGGCGAGCGGGATGGCGGAGGGCGTGCCGGCGGCCGCGGGCTCGGCCTGGGCGCTGACCGGGGTGGGCGGCGGCTGCCCCATGCCGCCGTCGTAGCCGAAGGCGGGAATCTCCGCGCGGCGGGCGGAGCTGCGCGCGAGCGAGCTGCCGTGCGGCTCGGGCGGCGGGGGCGGGCCGAGGCTCTGGCCGACGAGGTGCGCGAGCACGCGCACCAGGCCGTCCGCCGCCGCGTACTTGAGATGGTAGACGTTGACGCGCGTGCTCCCCTGCGGGACGGCCTGGTCGAGGCGTGCCGCGACGGCGCGCGCCCGCCGCACCTCGTCGGGCGGGCCGGAGAGCACGAGGGCGTTCGTGCGCGCGTCGGCGGTGACGCGGAGCACCTGGCCCCCGACCGAGTCGCGCAGGCGCCGCGCGGTGTCCTCGGCGGGCGCGAAGCGCAGCGCCACGACCTCGGTCGCGCGCTCGCTCGAGGGCACGTCGAGGTCGGCGAGGAGCGCGGCCAGACGGTCGACGTTGGCGCCCGCGTCGACCACGACCAGGCTGTTGGTGGGCGGATAGGCCGTCAGCAGGCCGTCCTTCGAGACCAGCGGCTGGAGCACGGGCACGAGCCCGCTCGCCTCCGCGTGGCCGAGCGGCAGGATGCGGGTCACGACCTCGTCGCCGCGGCGGGCGCCGCTCGCCACCGCCTCGCGCGCGGGCACGATCTTCGTGAACGCGCCGCTCGGCACCGTGGTGAAGCCCTTCACCTGCAGGACGGACTGGAAAACGAGGTAGGCCTCGTCGGGCGTGATCCGGGTCGGCGAGATGATGGTCACCTTGCCGCGCACGCGGTCGTCGACGATGAAGTTGCGGCCGGTCACCTCGCTCACGAACCTGGCGAGGACGGGCAGCTCGACGTCCTGGAAGTTGAGGGCGACGGTGGCCTCCTCGGCGGCGGGGGCGGAGGCGGCGAGCGCGAGGGCGAGCGCGGCGGTGGCCCGGATCCTCATCGGAGGTCGTAGACCAGGGTGCGCGGCGCGTCGCCGCGCACGATGTCGAGCGCGACCCGCGGCTCGGTGCGGAGCCGCTGGAGGAAGCCGAGGAGCGCCGTCGGGTCCGCGACCTGCGCGCCGTTCACGCGCTCGACGACGTCGCCGTTGCGCAGCCCGAGCTTCGCGAACAGGCTGTCGTCGCGGATCTGGAAGAGGCGGAAGCCCGCGGGGCGGCCCTCGCGCACCTCGGCCACGGCGCGGAGCTGCGTCATGAGGCCGCTCACGTTGTCGACCGCGCCGGCGACCTCGCGCCGGTCCACGATGAAGGCGTTCTCGGCGGTGCGGCGGATGCGGTCGTCGGCGCGGGCGCCGGGCGCGTCGGGCGTCTCGGCGGAGGGTGGGGCCGCGGGCGGCGCGAGCTCGAGCACCTCCTCGCCGCCATCGCCCTCCAGCGTGACGCGGTCCCAGTCGATCGACGCGATGCGCGCCCCGCCCACCTGGTCGCCGACGCGGTAGAGCTCCTGGCGGTGCGTCGCGCTGTCCTCGATGACGGCGCGCGCCTCGCGGCCCTGGAGGCCGACGCCCCAGAGGCGAAGCCCCGCATGGCTTCTCGGCCCCTCGCCACCGCCCCGCGCCGGGTTGAAGAGGTCGCGCTCGGCGATCAGCGCGTAGTCGGCGAGGGAACCGGGCAGGTGCGGGGTGACCGCGGCGGCGGCTTCGGCAGGCGCTGGCGGCACGTCGTCGACGGCCGTGTCGAGACCGGTGGTGACCCCGACCCCGGCCAGGTACGCGACGAGCGCGAGGAGAGCGAGCTCGAGGACGAGCCGGTGACGCCGGACGAACCCCATGACGGGTCGGCGGGGTCATACGCCAGATGATCGCGAGGGTGCAATGGGCCGCGGCGATCGACCGCGGTCCGTGCGCGGCGTCCCCCCCGAGGCTTCAGCGCGCGACCGCCGCCGCGCTTCCCGCGTCGCTCGCCTTGTGCGCGCGCGACGCGCTGCTCCACCGGTGCGCCCGCCGCTCGATCTCCCGCCGCGGCAGGAGCGTCACGCGGTTGCGCTCGAACACGTCCGCGTACCGCTCGTAGTCCCCGAGGAGCGTCTTCACGGTCGTCCGGTACCCGCGCCGGATCACCTCGTGGCGCAGCGAGTACGTCATCAGCGGATAGTCGAACAGCCGGAGGTCGCGCTCGTAGGGCTCGAGGAGCACGAAGTCGGTCGCGGGGCTCGTGTAGGTGTGGCGCGCGAGCCCGTCGTGGAGGCGGCGGTGGATCGCGATGCGGAGCGCCTGGCCGGCGACCGCGAACGGCCCGCCGTCGGCGAGCGGCGGCTGGGTCTTCGGGTCGCGCAGGAGGGGCCGCATCGGGTTCACCACCACCACCAGGCCGGCGCCCCGCTCGACCGCGAGCCGGGCGTGCGCCGTCTTGGTGACCGACGCGTCGACGTAGTGGAGGCCGTCGATCGTGACCGGCTCGAAGAGAATCGGGACGGCGGCCGAGGCGGCCACCGCGCGCGAGATCGGCGTGCGCTCGTCGAGGCGCGCCCCGAAGACGCGGATCGCGCCCGTGTCGAGCGCGGTCGCCGGGACGAGGAGCCGCCGGCGCAGGCGGCGGAAGTCGTTGCTGCGGCCAGCTTGCGTGAGGACGCCCCGCACGTAGCGCTCGAGGCCGTCCAGCGAGAAGATGCCGCCTGGCAGCACGCGCAGCAGCGAGGCGACCGTGTCGAGCACGAGCGCCTCCTGCCAGTGCACCCAGAGGTCGCCCGCCATGCGAGGCAGCGCCGTCGCGAGCCGCGGCACCGTGCCCAGGTAGGAGCGCCACGGAAGCGTCATGAAGCGCGAGGCGGAGAGGCGAGGGAGCGTCCGCTGGTCCGCGTCGAGTGCCTCCCTGAGGCGCTCGGCCGAGACGCGGTTGGCGAGCAGCGCGGCGATGAAGGCGCCCGCGCTGCTCCCGACGTAGAGGTCGAAGTCGCAGGTCGAGAAGCCCTCGCACACCGAGTCGAGAGCGAGCAGCGCCCCCACCTCGTAGAGGCCCCCCACGATGCCGCCGCCGGCGAGCACGAGGGCCCGCTGGCTCGGCCGCTGCCGCCCGGCACCCACGACGGTCCTCCGGGTATCTCGGCAGGGAGCGCCGCGCCCATGAGTGCCGGTCTGTGCTACAATGCGTTTGCCATGCGGCGCTCCTTCCTCGCGCTCGTCTGCCTCGCGGGGCTCTGCTCGGCCGCGGCGGCGGGCCCGGTCGAGGTGAAGGTGGACGGCGTCATGCTCGATCCCGACAGCGGCTCGCCGGTCGTCCGCCTGGTCGAGAAGGCGAAGGCACACCGCGAGCTGCCCATCTGGATCGGGCCCTTCGAGGCGCAGGCGATCGCGCTCGAGATGCAGGGCGTGCCTCCGCCGCGCCCGCTGACCCACGACCTCATGAAGCAGCTGGTCGAGCGCCTGGGCGGCAGGCTCACGCGCGTGGTGATCGGCGAGCTGCACGACAACACCTACTTCGCCACGCTCCACCTCCAACGCGAGGGCGGGAAGGAGCTCACCGTCGATGCGCGCCCGAGCGATGCGATCGCGCTCGCGCTCCGCTTCCACGGGTCGATCCTGGTCGCCGAGGAGCTGTTCGCGCGCGCCGCGGCGGGGCGCGCCTCGCCCGCGGCGCACCTCTGGGGGCTCACGGTGCAGGACCTGACGCCCGAGATGGCCGCCTTCTTCCAGGCGCCCGAGGGGCGCGGCGTGTTGGTCTCGGACGTGGCCGCGGCGGCGCCCGCCCGCGGCATGGCACGCGGCGACGTCATCGTCGCGCTCGACGACGAACCGGTCGGGTCGGTCGACGAGCTCACCAGCCGCGCCGGCGCGCGCGCCGCGGCCGCGCCCGTCCGCCTCTCCGTCCGCCGCGCAGGTCAGCCGCTCCAGGTCCGCTTCCAGGCGCCCGAGTAGCCGCGGGGGATAGGTCCGCGAGCTTCGGCCAGGTACTGCGCTACTTCCGCATCGAACGCACCGCCCCGGGCCTGGAGCCGTCCGGGCGCCGCCTGCGGGTCGGCTCGTAAACGGCGGACGTCATCCGACGGCGCGGAGCTCCCCCAGCAGCGCCTCGCGTCGCGGGTGATCCGCGACGCAGCGCTCGATCACCTGCGTCCGGAACGCCACGTTGGCCCGCTGCCGCGGGCCGGCCTGGAAGCCGACGATCGTGTCGCGGGCGCGGTCGATCAGATCGCGACCCGGCAGGGGCTCGCCGCCCTCGCCCCCGAGACGCCGGCAGCGGAGCTCCGCGAGAGCGGTCGCGAGGTAGCCGACGTGCGGCGCCTCGTCCTGCTGGATGAAGCCGATCAGCGTGCGGACCTCGTCGTGCCGGCGAAAGAGCGCCGCGTCGCCCAGGGTCTCGCGGGCCCAGCGGAACGCCTCGGCCGCGAACACCTCGACCACGAGGACGCCGACCATACGCAGCACGAGGGCCTCCATGTCGCCCGGGATCTCGGGCAGGAGCCGCGGCGCCGCGGCGGGCGTCATGTTCGGGGCGAGGTCCGGCGGAATCGACGGCCGATCGAGCGCGATGTCGCGCGCCAGCTCCCACATCCGACGGTGCCCGGCCTCGTCGCGGGCATGGGCCTCGAAGAGCGCGCCCAGGTGCGCGAGCGCCGTGCCGTCGATCGGGTCGAGGACCCTCTCGCCGAGCGGCGGCAGCCTGACCAGGCGCAGCACCTCGCCGCCGAATCCTTCGATGATCGCGATGATGGTGAGGATGCGCACCAGCGGCACCGTCACGCCGTGGCGGACGAGGAGCTTCGTCTGCGCCACGCTCGGGAAGTGGGGCGGGACACGCGCCGTGATGGGATCGAGGACGGCGGCGAGCTCACCCGCGGGCAGGCGCGACTGCCAGGCCTCGATGGCCGGCGCACGCCAGAGCGTGCGCGGCGACACGTAGCGTCCGTCGATGAACCCGCCGTGGCACGGCACGCCGTCGAGCACGAGCGGACGCTCGTACCTGTGCTCGGCCAGGATCTCGTCGCGGCCGTAGTCGAGGCGCATGCTCGCAGTGTGCTCGCGGCGGCGAGCTGAGAGTAGGGGGGACCGCCGGATGCGGTCCGGCAGCCAGCACCGAACGCCCGGCTCGTTGACAACCCCCCGGCAGGGGCCTAAAAAGCGCCGTTTGGCGGAAGATCGGCGGACGCCGGACCCGGCTGCGGCGCACCAGCGCGAGCTCGACCAGCGGGTCGAGGACCTCGCGCGGCAGCTCGCGGACGTGGTCAACACGGCCGGGCTCGAATCCAGGCAGGATCTGCGCGAATACGCGATCGGCCTACTGAAGGAGGAGACGGAGCGCGACGACGCCCCCGCGGCGACGTCGGCCACCGAGACGCATGCCCCGCAGTTCAGCCCCCTCGCGTTCGCGATCCTCATCGGCCTCGTCTCCCTGCCGCTCGTGCTGCTCTTCGCGCCGCTCGGCCTCGGCCTCTTCGGGATGGCGGTGCTGATGGGGATATGGGGGCTGATCGACACCTTCTTTCACCGCGCACCCGCACCGCCCAAGCCGCGCTAATGCAGCACCTGAGCGTTTCTGATTTTTCCCGCGCCGGCCGGCGGGGCATGCTCCGGTGGGGGGAACCGGGGACCGATGGCTAAGGCCGAGGCCCAGCAGGAAGATCCGGCCGCGCTCGCCGCCCGGCGGGTGCTCGAGCAGCAGCGCGAGCGCGAGAAGCGCGCCCGCGAGCGGGCGGCGCTGGGCGGGCTCTGGTCGCGGCGCGACGTCTTCGGCCGCTTCGGCTGGAGCATCTTCGGAGCCTTCTCCCTCGTCTCGCTCCTGGCCGCCGTGCGCTCCGCCTTCCCGCGCGTCCTCTTCCAGCCGCCGTCGACCTTCAAGGCCGGCTTCCCGACCGACTACACGATCGGCGAGGTGAGCGAGAAGTTCAAGAAGGACCAGCGCGTCTGGATCATTCGCACCGAGGAGGGGCTCTACGCCCTGTTCGCCAAGTGCACGCACCTCGGCTGCACCCCGCGCTGGCTGACCGCCGAGAACAAGTTCAAATGCCCCTGCCACGGGAGCGGCTTCTACAAGACCGGCATCAACTTCGAGGGCCCGGCGCCGCGCCCGCTCGAGCGCCTGCGCGTCACCAAGGCCGAGGACGGCCAGCTCCTGATCGACAAGGGCGTCAAGTATCTCTACGAGAAGGGCGACTGGACCAAGCCCGGCGCCTTCCTGAAGGTGTGAACCATGTCCGGATGGGATGAGATCAAGCGGCAGATCACCGAGTCGCAGGTCTGGCAGTCCATCTTCCGCCACGGCTACGACGACACGCCGCGGAACCGCATCCTCATGGTGTCGGGGAACGTGTGGCTCCACCTCCATCCCTCCAAGGTGCGCCGGCACGCCACGCGGCTGCGCTTCACGTGGTGCATGGGCGGCATCACCTTCCTCATGTACCTGGTGACCGTCGTGACCGGCATCTACCTCATGTTCTACTACCGGCCGACGGCGGAGTACGCCTACGCCGACATGAAGTACCTCGAGTACGACATGCCGTTCGGCATGCTCATGCGGAACATGCACCGCTGGGCGGCGCACGGCATGGTGATCGCGGTCTGGCTGCACATGTTCCGCGTCTTCCTGACCGGCTCCTACAAGCCCCCGCGCGAGTTCAACTGGGTGGTGGGCGTGATCCTGCTCGTGCTGACGCTGCTCCTCTCCTTCACGGGCTACCTGCTGCCCTGGGACCAGCTCTCGATCTGGGCCGTGACGGTGGGCTCGAACATGGGGCGCGCCACCCCCATCCTCGGCCACGAGGGCCCCGGCCACGAGCTCATCCCCGGCCTGAACAACGTCTACGACGCGCGCGCCTTCCTCTTCGGCGGGGGCGAGATCGGCCCCCACACGCTCCTCCGCTTCTACATCCTCCACTGCATCTTCATCCCGCTGGTCGCGAGCCTGTTCATGGCGGTGCACTTCTGGCGCATCCGCCGCGACGGCTTCTCGGGGCCGGCGCTCTGAACCCGAGATGCAGGCCGTCACCGCCTTCGCGCTCCTGCTCGCCGCCGCGGTCCTCGCGTTCATCGCCGTCCGCGGCCGGGGCACGGCCGAGCTCTGCGGGAGCCTCGCGACCCTGGCCCTGATGGCCGACACTTTCGTTGTCCAGCGGGCGCGGGTGCTCACCATCCCCTTCTTCTTCGTCTTCGTCATCATCCTCATCTTCTGGTCGGCGCGCCGTGGCGCCGAGCGCGCCGACGCGGAGGAAGAGAGGTAGCGACGCATGGCCACGCCTGAGACGAAGCCGACACTCAAGGCCGTCGCGCCCGCCGGCAAGCGGATCGAGGTCCCGATCAAGAAGGCGACCGGGCCGGGCGACGACAAGATCCACACCTGGCCGCACCTCGTGCGCAACGAGTTCCTGATCTCGATCGGCATCATCCTGCTGCTGATCGTGTGGTCGCTCCTGGTCGACGCGCCGCTCGAGGAGCCCGCGAACCCCACCCGCACGCCGAACCCCTCCAAGGCGCCGTGGTACTTCCTCGGCCTGCAGGAGATGCTCGTCTTCTTCGACCCGTGGCACGCGGGCGTGGTGCTGCCCACGTTCATCATCCTCGGGCTGATGGTGATCCCGTACCTCGACATCAACCCCGCGGGGAACGGCTACTACTGCTGGAAGGACCGGAAGTGGGAGATCCTGACCTTCATCCTGGGCTTCCACATCCTGTGGGTGTCGCTCATCATCATCGGGACCTTCGTGCGCGGGCCAGGGTGGAACTGGTTCTGGTTCTGGGAGAAGTGGGACGTGCACAAGGTGGAGGCGCTCACCAACGTCGACCTGCCCTATCTCCTCGGCGTGCGCGACGAGACCATGGCGACCATCGTCGGTGCCGCGGTCGTGCTCGGCTACTTCGTGGCCGGCTACGCGGGCTTCTACCTCTTCTGCCGCTGGGTGAAGGGCGCCGACTTCCCGGACTTCATGCGCCGCTGGGGCTGGCCGCGCTTCGCGCTCACCGGCTTCCTCTTCTTGAACATGATGGCGGTCGTCTTCAAGATGCTCGGGCGGCACCTCCTGAACCTCAAGTACATCATGGTGCTGAAGACGCCGTACTTCAGCATCAATATTTGAACGCGGGCGCGGTGCTTCCGGGCGGTGTTCCTCTTCGCGAAGCTCCTCCAGGCGATCGGCTTCGCCCACGTGGGGCTCGGGCTCTACCTGGGCATCGCGCAGGACGACATGTGGAAGGAGCTCTACCTGGCGCTCAGTGGGGTCGCGTTCTTCGTGGCGGGGCGATTTCTGGAGCGACGGCAATGAGGGGGAGGCCGAGCGCGAAAGCGCTCATGCTGGCCGACGGGGTCTGGGGCGCGCGGCGGGAGCCGCGCGGTCGTTTGACCGCAGGGCGCGGAGCGCCCGACCACTGGACGGGCCCCCAGGAGAGTTAACCTAATGCCGCGGCAGACTCCCGTCCTCGACGAGGAGAAGCGCTCCTACGGGGCGCTCTGGCTCGTCTCCTCGCTCCTCCTCTTCGTCGGCGCGCTGTGGGCGATCGCCGACGACAACGTCTTCCGCCGGCCGTGGAAGAAGTGGCAGGCGGAGTTCAACCGGCTCGAGATCCGCCGTCTGGAGGACGCGATCGCGGACGAGCAGAAGCGTCTCGACGCGGATCCGGAGTACCAGGCCGCGGCCAAGGCGCTCGAGGACGCCAAGAGAAGCGTCACCACGGGCGAGGGTGCACGGAAGATCGCCGAGCTGCAGCGCGAACTGACGCAGGCGCAGCATGACGACCAGAAGAAGGACTTCGATCTCCGGTTCGTGAAGAGCGAGCTCGAGGAGCTGCGCTTCAAGTACGACGACGCGCTCCACACCGGCCGCCCGACCGAGGCGCTCCTGCACGAGATCCAGGAGAAGGAGCAGGTGCGTGTCGAGCGCCAGAAGATCTACAGCGGGTCGCAGGCGCACATCGAGGACCTGCAGAACCAGATCAAGACACTCCAGGGCACCGTGAAGACGGGGGAGGACGCGCTCGCCAAGCTGACGACGGCGCGCGACGACCTCCAGCAGAAGCTCGAGGGCGTATCGCTCGGCTATCTCCCCGGGCCGAAGGCGAGCCCGCCGTTCTTCGGCTTCGACTGGCAGCCGAAGATCCCCAAGATCCAGCAGCTCGTGCTCGAGGAGTTCGACCGCAACAACTTCAACAAGCCGATCGCGCGCGTCGATCGGTGCATGTCCTGCCACGCCGGCATCGACAAGGCTGGCTTCGAGGACCAGCCGAACCCGTGGAAGACGCACCCCCGGCGCGAGCTCTTCCTCGGCAAACATCCGCCCGAGAAGTTCGGCTGCACACCCTGCCACGGCGGGCAGGGGCCGGCGGTCAACAGCGTCGAGACCGCGCACGGAAACTTCCTCGACAAGAACGGACACGTCGAGAACGTCGAGTTCATCGAGCAGCCGCTCTTCCGCGGCGAGAAGATGACCGCCAACTGCGTCAAGTGCCACGCCGGCGTGCAGCACCTCGACGGCGCGGACGAGATCGCGCGCGGCGAGCACCTCTTCGAGGAGCTCGGCTGCCACGGCTGCCACCTGACCGAGGGCTACGAGGAGCTCGCCAAGTCGAACGGCGTGTCCGCGATCGGCCCCTCGCTGCGCCGCATCGGCGCCAAGCTCGACCAGGGCTGGATGGTGCGCTGGATCAAGAACCCGCACGAGTTCCGCCCGCGCACGCGCATGCCGAACTTCATGTTCGACGAGGACCAGGCGACTCAGATCGCCGCCTTCGTCCTCTCCGTCACCAAGCAGCCGAGCGAGGAGTGGCGCGCGGCGCACGCCGCGCCGGCGGTGGACCTCGGGCAGGCCTCCCGCGGCAAGGAGCTGGTCGGCTCGCTCGGCTGCCGCGCCTGCCACGCGCTCGCCCCCGACGAGGTCGCGGGGCAGCTCGGCGCCAACAAGGACATCGCGCCGAACCTCTCCGCCGTCGCCGAGAAGACCGACGCGACCTGGATCTACCACTGGATCAAGAACCCGCGCGGCTACTCCGCGATCGCGCGCATGCCGAACCTCCGCCTCTCCGACGACGAGGCGCGCGCCATCACCGCCTACCTGGTGACGCTCGGCGAGAAGAAGCCCGTGCCGGCCGACCTGACGGCCCGCCTCGCCGACCCGGCCAACGTCGCCGCGGGCGAGAAGCTCGTGCGCAAGTACGGCTGCCCCGGCTGCCACGACATTCCCGGGATGGAGAGCGAGTCGCGCATCGGCGTCGAGCTCTCCTCCTTCGGCTCCAAGACCAGGGAGGAGCTCTTCTTCGGCGACCGCACCGAGATCCCGGAGACCTGGGACGACTGGACCCTGAACAAGCTCCGCGACCCGCGCATCTACGCCACCAAGTGGATCGAGCAGGTGATGCCGCAGTTCGACCTGGCCGAGGAGGACATCAAGGCGCTGCGGGCGTTCCTCGCGAGCCGCACCGACGCCAAGGTGCCGGTGCGCTACACCTACCACGCGCCCGGCGAGGAGAAGGTCATCGCCGGCCGCCGCCTGGTCGCGCGCTACAACTGCACCGGCTGCCACGTGATCGAGAACACGGGCGGCGACATCCGCCGCCTCTACGTCGAGAACCCGACCCTCGCCCCCCCGCTCCTTGGCGGCGAGGGCGAGAAGGTGCAGGCCGACTGGCTCTTCAACTTCGTGAAGGCGCCGCAGCCGATCCGCCCGTGGCTCAGCCTCCGCATGCCGACCTTCGGCCTCTCGGACGAGGAGGCCAACACCGTGGTCGGCTACTTCGAGGCGCTCGACCGCGTGCAGGTGCCCTTCGTCCACATCGAGAAGGCGGCCTTCGATCCCGAGAGCGTCGCGGCCGGGAAGCTCCTCACCACGAAGGACTACTTCGACTGCTTCTCGTGCCACCAGCGTGGCGCGCAGAAGCCGCAGGGCCCGCCGGAAGGCTGGGCACCCGACCTGGCGCTCGCCCACCAGCGGCTCAACCCCGAGTGGATCATCAAGTGGCTGCGCGATCCGCAGAAGGTCATGCCGGGGACCAAGATGCCGTCCTTCTTCCCGGGCGGCCCCCCCGACGTGCTGGGCGGCGACGACGAGGCGCAGATCCGTGCGCTGCGCGACTACGTCGTCTCGCTCGGGCTGCCCGACGTGCCGCCGTCACCCCAGCAGGCCGCCGGCGTTACGAGCGCCGGCCCTGGCGCGAGCCAGTAACCCGAGACCAAGGAGGTCAGGATGCGACGGACACTCTTCCTCTCCGCCCTCGCCGTGGTGGCGACGGCGTCCCTCGCCGGGCGAGCCGCCGCCTACGAGGCGATCGCGGTGACCGACGGCGGCACGCTCTCCGGCACGGTCACGATCGAGGGCACGGCGCCGCCGCCCGCCAAGATCGAGGTCACCAAGGACCCCGA
>JBKPBB010000382.1:0-4044 GCA_046744245.1 Thermodesulfobacteriota bacterium | reverse complement strand
GTTGTAGACCGCGGATAGGCCGCAAAGGATGGTCGGCCGGAATCCGTTGCTGGGAGCTCGAGGGGTTCGACAAGGTGGTCACGGGCAGGGTGCTCGACCGGAACTTCGAGAGGATCTGACGTTCATTACCGGGGCGGGGATGGGGCAGGGGCGCGAGGGGGCGCTGCTCTTCGCGAAGGAGGGCGCGTCGGTGATCGTCGCCGACATCGACGCCAAGGCGGCCAAGGAGACGGTCACGATGATCGAGCGCCGGGGCGGGCAGGCGCTCGGGGTGGTGGGCGACGTCTCGAAGGAGGCCGACGTGAAGCGCATGATCGCCGCCGGCGTGAAGCGCTTCCGCGGGCTCCACATCCTCTACAACAACGCCGGCGTCCTCTGGAAGGACAAGGACAAGTCGGTCCTCGACACCAAGGAGGCCGACTGGGACCGCGTGCAGGCGATCAACCTGAAGGGGCCGTTCCTCGTGATGAAGCACGGCGTCCCCCACCTGATCCGCTCGGGCGGCGGCTCGATCATCAACGTGGGCTCGGTCTCGGCGCTGGCGGGCTTCACCGTGGCGCAGGACTCGTACACCAGCGCCAAGGGCGCGCTCATCGCGCTCACGAAGTCGATCGCGATCCAGTTCGCGCGCCAGAACGTGCGCTGTAACATCATCCATCCGGGCATCATCGAGACGCCGATGCAGGCGCCCTACCTGAAGGACCCGGCCAAGCGGAAGTCGTTCGAGGACTCGATCCCGCTCGGCCGCATCGCGCACCCGCGCGAGATCGCGCACGTGGCGCTGTTCCTCGCCTCGGACGAGTCGTCGTACGTGACCGGCGCGGACATCGTCGCCGACGGGGGCTTCACTGCGCAATGATGACGCCCACCACCGACCTGGCGCTGGACGACATCAGGCTCGGCGACCCGGCGCTCTGGCTGCGCCCGGACCGCGAGGGCATGTTCGCGAAGCTGCGCGCCGAGCGCCCGGTGTCGTTCCACGAGGAGCGCGACTTCCCGGGCGTCCCGAAGGGGCCCGGCTTCTGGGCGGTGACGCGCTACGCGGACGTCGTGCGGGCGAGCATGGATGCCGAGACCTTCGTCTCCGGCCACGGCGTCAGCATCCCCGACCAGACGCCCGAGCTGAACGAGTTCTTCGGCTCGATGATCAACATGGACGCGCCCCGGCACACGAAGCTCCGGAAGCTGGTGAGCGCCGGGTTCACGCCGCGCACCATCAAGCAGGTCGAGGAGTCCGTGCGCGCGCAGGCGCGCCGGATCGTCGACGCGGTGGCCCCCAAGGGGGCGTGCGACTTCGTCGAGGAGGTGGCTGCGGCGCTCCCCCTCCGCATCATCTGCGACATGATGGGCATCCCCGAGACCGACCACCGGCGCATCTTCGAGCTCACGAACGTCATCCTGGGCGTCGGCGATCCGGAGTACGCGAGCAGCCGTGACGAGCTGATCGCGGCGGCGCTCGAGCTCTACCAGTACGCCCAGACGCTCGCGGACGACCGGCGGGCGCGCCCCCGCGACGACATCACCACCGCCCTCATCCAGGCCGAGGTCGACGGCGAGCGCCTCACCAGCCAGGAGCTCGGGTCGTTCTTCATCCTCCTCGTGGTCGCCGGCAACGAGACGACGCGCAACGCGATCAGCCACGGCATGAAGGTTCTCACGGGCTTCCCCGCCGAGCGCGCCCGGTGGATGGCCGACTTCGAGCGCATCGCGCCGACCGCAGTCGAGGAGATCGTGCGCTGGGCCACGCCGGTGATCCACTTCCGGCGCACCGCGACGCGCGACGTCGCGCTCGGCGGGCAGCCGATCCGCGCCGGCGACAAGGTCGTCCTCTGGTACAACTCGGCGAACCGCGACGAGGCGTTCTGGCCCGACCCCTACCGCTTCGACGTGACGCGCACGCCGAACGACCACGTCGGCTTCGGCGCCGGCGGGCCCCACTTCTGCCTGGGCGCGAACCTCGCCCGCCGCGAGATCAAGGTGATGTTCGACGAGCTGCTGCACCGCCTGCCCGACATCCACGCGAGCGGCGCGCCCGACATGCTCCAGTCCGCGTTCATCCACGGCATCAAGCGCATGCGGGTCGAGTTCACGCCGGCGCGCTGAGGCGCCGGCCGTTGGGCGCTGGCCACTTGCGACCCGGTCACGTATTGACGTATAGGGCTCTCTGTACTTACGGAGCAAAAAGAGGCCCACATGGCGCGCAAGTCGGCAGCGACGAGTATCAGGGACCGCAAGGTGCCCAGAACCTACCGCCTGGCGCCAGGGAAGGTGGCCGCCGCGCAGCGTGTGCTCGGCGCCGCTACTGCGACGGAAGCGATCGAAACCGCGCTGGACCTGGTTCTCTTCCGCCGCGAGCTCGTCAGCGGGACCCGGGCCATGCTGGGTGTCCGGATCACGCCGCCAGATAAGACGGCTCGGTGAGCACGGCCCCTGCGCGGAAGTACGTTCTCGACACGAACCTTTTCATCCGGGCGTTTCGCGAGCCTGCTGCCAACGCCGAGCTCCAGAGGTTCCACCTCTTGTTCGCTCCGTTCG
This sequence comes from Thermodesulfobacteriota bacterium, assembly GCA_046744245.1. GTDB lineage: Bacteria > Desulfobacterota > Binatia > DP-6 > DP-6 > DP-6. The sequence goes on along the minus strand of JBKPBB010000382.1, from coordinate 1,509 downwards.
AGTTCCTGAGCGCCGTCGTAGCGCAGGAGCTGCTCGCCGGCACGCACCCGCCGGCCGATCTCCGCAAGCTCCAGCGCCGCGTACGTGTTTTCGCGCCGAGGGCGCATCGTCGCACCCTCGGTGCGCGGAACAATCGGGGATCGTCCTGGCCGACCTCGTACGACGCGAAGGGCTGGAGCTGCACCGCCTCTCGAAGGCATTTGGGAACGACGTCCTCCTGGCGCTGTCGTGCCGTGAGGCGGGGCTGGTCCTCGTGACCGACAACGGTCGAGACTTCGCTCGAATTGCGCGGATCAGGAACTTCGAGTTCACCGAACCGTGGCCGGTTCCGCGCCATGGATAGGGCCACCGTCCGCTGAACGAGGCAGTTCAGTGGCGAGGCCCGGCCCGGTTTCAAGGGCTGATGGTGCCCCCGAAGAGCTCGGCCTCCAGGACCGGAAAGGCGGGGCCACCCCGGATCCGCGACGGTCTCTCTCCGATCAGTTTGGCGCCGAGCTCCCTGTAGAAGCCTTCAGCGGGCGGGTCCGAGACGATCTGCATCACTCGGCAACCCTCCTGCCTCGCAGCTTCCGAACACTTCTCGAACAGGGTCCTTCCGATCCCACGTCGCTGTACCGAGGGCAAAACCCAGAGGTGCTCGAGCACGGCAAGGACGGGGTCGCGCTTCCCGACCGCCGCGAAGCCGACGATCCGCCGCTCGAGGTGTGCCTCGAAGCACACACGGTGGCTGAGGTACTCCTCGTCGATCCTCAGCAACGGGATGGCAGCTTCCAAGTATCCTTCATCGTAGTTCCAGCTCCGTTTCGCAGCTTCGATCACGGCATTGATCTGCTCCACGTTCCGGCTCGCGGCGCGGAGGACTTCAAGGCCGCTCCTGCCATTGGCCATCAGTGACGTCCCTCGGTCCCGCGACGGCCAGGGTACACCGCGGATCAGCCCGCGCCGATCGCCCGCCGCTCGAGCACGACGCCGCCCTTGATCACCGCCCGGATGCGCGCGAGCGCATCGAGGTCCTGCGTCGGATCGCCGTCGACGAGCAGCAGATCGGCGCGCTTGCCCTCGGCGACCACCCCGAAGTCGGGCTCCTTCCCGTCGGCGAGGAAGCGGGCCGCGTCGAGGGTGGCGGCGCGGATCGCCTGGGCGGGCGTCAGGCCCGACTCGGCGAGGAGGTGGAGCTCGCGGTGGAGGCCGGCGCCGGGGAAGACGCCCGCCTGCATGTCGCTGCCGGCGAGGATCGTGACGCCGGTCTCGTGCAGGCGCCGCACGTTGTCGCGCCAGGCCTGGCGCTGCGCGCGCATCTTCTCGAGGTAGGGCCCGAAGAGTCCGAAATCGTAGCCGGCGGGGACGTGATCGAAGGCGGCGAGGACGTCAGCGGGCGCGATCTCGCGCTCGAGCGGCGTTGGCGGGCGCGGGCCCTGACCGATCAGCGCGTAGCTCTCGAACACGACCGTCGTGGCCACCATCGGGATGTGGAAGCCAGCGAGCACCGGGATGGTCTCGTCCGCGATG
>JBKPBB010000102.1:0-6570 GCA_046744245.1 Thermodesulfobacteriota bacterium | reverse complement strand
GGGACATCGACTGCGGCTGCGCGGGGCCCGCCGTCCGCCGGCCGATCAGCGGCGCGCTGGTGGCGCGCAACGCCGCGCTCGCGGCGCTGGCGCTCGCCGGGCTGTTCCCCGTGCACCCGCGCGCGCTCCTCTGGGTGGACGCGCTCACGGTGGCGGGGGCGACCGCGGCGCTCGCGGCCTTCTACGCCTCGCTCGACCGGATGATCGCTTTCGCGCCCGGGCTGGCCCGCTTGCGAGGTGATGCATGACACAGGCGCTCCTCGTCTCGAACGCGGTCCTGTGGATGGTCGTCGTTCTCCTCGCGTGCGTGGTGGCGGCGCTCGCGCGCCAGATCGGCGTGCTCCACGAGCGGGTGGCGCCCGCGGGCGCGCTCATGGTGGGGAAGGGCCCCGCGGTCGGAGAGCCCGCGCCGGTGGTGCGCGTCGAGGACCTCGCCGGGATGGTGCGCGACCTGGGTGCGCCCGGCGCCGAGGGACGGAGCACGCTCCTCTTCTTCCTCTCGCCGACCTGCCCCGTCTGCAAGGCGCTCCTCCCGGTGCTGCGCCAGGTCGCGCGCCGCGAGAGCGACTGGCTCGGGATCGTGCTTGCCAGCGACGGCGCGCGGGACGAGCACGAGGCGTTCGTGCGCGCCGAGCGCCTCGAGGCGTTCCCGTACGTGCTCTCGCCGGCGCTCGGCATCACCTACCAGGTGGGGAAGCTGCCCTACGCGGTGCTGCTCGACGCGTCGGGCGTCGTGCGCTCGCGCGGGCTCGTGAACACACGCGAGCACCTCGAGAGCCTGTTCGAGGCCAAGGAGCGCGGCGTGGCGTCGATCCAGGATTTCCTCCGCGCCGCGGAGGAGCAAGGCGGAGCGGTGCAACGATGACGGACGAACGACGCTGGCTCGACCGCCTGTGCGAACGGGCGACGCGCGCGCTCGCGCGCCGGACCTCCCGCCGGAGCTTCCTCACGCGGCTGGGGACGGCGCTCGCCGGGACGGCGGCGCTGCCGCTCCTGCCGATGGCGCGCGCGGCGACCGAATCGCGCCCGCCGGTGCCCGACGACGCGGCGCTGCACGGCGAGGTGGGCGACCCGAAGAGCTGCAGCTACTGGCGGCACTGCGCGATCGACGGCTTCCTCTGCGCCTGCTGCGGCGGCTCGCAGAACACCTGCCCGCCGGGGACGGAGATGTCGCCCCTCACCTGGATCGGCACCTGCCGCAACCCCGGCGACGGGAAGGACTACATCATCTCGTACAACGACTGCTGCGGGCAGTCGCTCTGCATGCGTTGCCGGTGCACGCGCACCGAGGGGGAGCGGCCCCTCTACCTCACCATGAAGAACAACGACCTGCTGTGGTGCTTCGGCACCCAGAGCCGGGCGGTGAACTGCTCGGTGGCCGTCGTCCTCGGTGTGGCGACCCGCACGTAGGCGCGCGTGGCGCGCGGCCGCCGCCCTCCTCGTGCTGGCGCCGGGCGTGGCGGCCGCCCAGGGCACGAGCGGGCCGGCGCTCGACTACGCCGTCACCTGCCAGGGTTGTCACCGCGCCGACGGCGCTGGCACGCCGGGCACGGTGCCCGCCCTCGCCGGCTCGGTCGGGAAGTTCCTGCGCGTGCCGGGCGGGCGGGAGTTCCTGGTGCGGGTTCCGGGCGTCGCGCAGGCACCGCTCGACGACACCGCGCTCGCGGCCGTGCTCAACTGGATGCTCGACCGCTTCGGCCGCGACGACGTGCCGAAGGGCGTCGTCCCGTACACGGCGGAGGAGGTGAACCGGCTGCGCCGGCGCCCGCTCACCGACGTGGCCGGCGCGCGGCGGCAGCTCGTCGAGGCGCTCGAGCGGACGAAGTAGGCCGGCGGCCTCGAGTCCGGACGCCGCGCCGTGCAGCTCGCTAGTCGGCGGACGCCTCGTGTGCAGCCGGGAACTCGACCAGGCTCTTCCCCGGGCGGTCGAGCGACAGGAAGAGCAGGAGGTAGTCGCGCAGATGGCGCGTCAGGAGGAAGTTCCAGCGCACGTGCTCGCGCCCGTTCTCGCCCAGGCGCCGCGCGAAGTCCGGCGCGTTCAGCAGCTGCTTGATCCAGTAGGCGGTGCCCTCGATGGTGTGCGTGAGGATGCCCGAGTACTTGTGCGTGATCTGCAGCGGGATGCCCCCGACGGCTCCCGCGATCACCGGCTTTCCCTTCCACAGCGCCTCCGCCACGGTGAGCCCGAAGCCCTCGCGCAGGGACTTCTGCACGATCACGGTCGAGGCCCGCTGCAGGGCGTTGATCTCGAGGTTGGCCGTCGGCGGCAGCTCGACCACGTGGATGTCGGGATCGCTGCCGGCGCGCTCGCGGCACTCCGCGAGCACCCGTGAGCCTTCGGGATCGTCGGTCGCGGAGCCGCCCACCAGGAGGAGCTGGCAGTCGTTGTAGCGCCGGACGAGGCGGTACGCGTCGATGACGCCGAGCGGGTCCTTCAGGCGGTCGAAGCGGGACACCTGCGTCACCAGCGGCCGAGAGGGATCGATGCCGAGGCCCTTCACCACCGACTCGACGGTGGCGGCGTCGAGCTCGCGGTTCTTGTCGGCGAGCGGGTCGATCGACGGGCTGATGAGGACCTGGTCGATGGGCAGCGCCCGGGTGAACTGCGGCGCCGAGAACACCGCCGCGTCGTAGCGCTCGACCCAGGGCCGCAGGAACTCCCAGGCGTCCGGGGCGGGCGCCGAGAGATCGATGTGGCACCTCCACATCCAGCGCGAGCCCGGCCGGCGGGCGGCGATCAGCTGCACCGGCTGCGGATCGTGTGCGAAGACCAGGTCGTGACAGAGCTCGAGCGTGCGGAGGTTCTCCTCGGTCGTCTCGCGGAAGACGTCCGCGTCCTCGCGCGTCATGCTGAGCGGCTCTCCGTGCAGCGCGTTGTGGAGCTTCTTGGTCACCGCGAAGAACGCCTCCCCGCCGCGGATCACGTCCCAGCGCGCGTCCACCCCGACCTCGCGCAGGAGCGGGACGAGGCGGCTCAGGATCTCGGCGACCCCGCCCCCGACCGCCGTCGAGTTGATGTTCTGCACCGCTCGCCCGTGCAGGCGGTCGCCGAGGAGACGCAGCTCCTCGATGGTGGCGGCGCCCACGAACGGAGCGTACGCGTCGAGGGTGGGCGTCATGGCTCGAGCCGGGACCGCAGGCGCTGCGTGATCATCCCGGTCAACCGCTGCCGGAGGCCGTCCGCGGTGTACGAGTAGGGGTCGAGCCCGCGCACCGCCGCCGCCAGCTCCCGCTCACCGAGCTCGCCCTCGAGCCAGCGGGAGAAGTCGTTCTCCTCTGCGCCGTCGCGCAGTCGGGATTCGAACAGGTGATAGGCGATGGAGGCGCCGCCCACCATGGTCAGCGTCTCGGCGAACTCGGCCAGGCTGGCCGCCCGATGACGGGTCGGGAGCACGAAGGAGACCGCATCCATGAAGTGGAACTCCTCTCCGGCCGGCGCCGTGCGCAGCGCTTGGCGCGGCTCGAGGTAGCCTTCGATGACGGCCAGGATCCGGTCGCGCAGCTCGCGGAGGTGGTCGAAGCGCACGGTGTCGATGGCCGCGAGCCGCTCGCCGAGCTCCTCCTCCTGCAGGACGTTGGTCACCCAGAAGGCGAAGTCGTTCGGCGGCTCGGGGGAGAGATACTGGTGCTGGACCAGGAAGTGATGCGTGTGGTGGAAGACGACCGAGAGCGGGACCGCGCGCAGGTGCTCCACGAGCTCCGCGAGATCCACGGCGCGACGGCCGGTGAGCTTGGTGAGAGTGAGACGCGTCCAGAACTGAAACGGTCGACCGGCGGCGCGATCGGTCATCGGTGCGGCCGGGAGTCCGCCACGATCGCGGCGAGCAGGCGCCGCGCCTCCGTGACGCTCGCAATACGGATCTGGGCGCGGCTCGACCCGGGACCGACGTGAACGGTCACCGCGTCCGGCGGCAGCGCGCTGAACAGGTCCTCGTCGGTGGGATCGTTCCCGAGGGCGGCGATCGCCGTGCCCGGCGGCATTTCCGCCAGCAGCGCGGGGACGATGACTCCCTTGTGCACTCCGTGGGGGCGCACCTCGATCATCTTGTCCCCGGCGACGATCTCGACGGGCAGGTTGCTGAGCAGCTCCGTCAGGTGGAGGCGGAGCTCGTTCGCCTGCGCCGCACCGAACTCCGGGTCCGCCATCCGGTAGTGCCACGCCAGCGAGACGGTCTTGTGCTCGACGAGGGATCCTGGCGTGCGGGCCGCAGCCTGCTCGAGGATGGCGAGCGCCCGCTCGCGCCACTCCATCGGAGGCAGCTGCCGCGGCACCCAGGTCGCCGAGCCCGCCGGCCGCGACCAGAAGCCATGGTCGGCATGGAGCCCGATCGGGAGTCGGCCGAGCCAGCGCTCCAGGCTCTCGCGCGACCGCCCGCTGACCACGTGCACCGCGGTGCGCGGCCGCGCAGCGAGGGTACGCAGCAGGTCGAGCAGGGGCTCGTCGGCAGTCGCGAGCTCGGGCACGCTGGCGTGCGGCACGAGCGTACCATCGTAGTCGAGCAGCAGGAGGAGATGCGCGGCAGCACGCAGCCGCTCGACCACGGCGGGCGGCGTGGCGGCCCGACTCGGCGGCGAAGCGGCGAGTTCGCTCGCGCCGGTCGCTTCCTCGAGAGCGCCGAGAAACGATCGCACCCAGTGCCCCACGTCGTATGTGGTGACCCTCCGCCGCAACCCCAGCATCCGCGCGCGTCGCTCCTCCGCAGGAAGTGTGAGCGCATGATAGTAGATCTCGGACGTGCGGTCCACGTCGTAGGGATTCACGTGGAGCGCCTCGGCGAGCTCCGCGGCGGCGCCGGCGAGCTCGCTCAGCACGAGGACCCCGTCCTCGTCCGTGCGCGTCGCGACGAACTCCTTCGCCACCAGATTCATGCCGTCCCGCAAGGGCGTGACCAGCATGACGTCGGTCGCACGATAGAGCGCCACCAGCTCCCGCTCGGACAGGCCTCGATAGATGTAGTGCACCGGGACCCAATGCGGTGTCGCGAAGGCGCCGTTCAGCCGGCCCACCAGCTCGTCCACGTGATGCCGAAACTTCCGGTAGGCCCCGACGTCCGTGCGCGAAGGGACCGCCACCTGGATCAGGCGAACGCGCTCGCGCAGCGACGGATGGCGGCGGAGGAGGCTGTCGAACGCCAGGAGACGCCGCGGAATGCCTTTCGTGTAATCGAGGCGGTCGATCGCCAGCAGGACGGCACACTCGCCGGAGCCGCGAAGCGCGCTCACCTCGCTCGCCACCTCGGGGTCGGCGGCCAGCCGGGCGAACCTGGCGGCGTCGATGCCCATCGGGAAGACCCCCAGGCGGACCGTGCGCTCCCCGACCCGCACCCGGTCGACGTCGACCGCGACGCCGAGGATGCGCAGCAGAGATGCGCCGAAGTGGCGCACGTAGGCGGCGGTGTGGAAGCCCACCAGGTCGGCGCCCAGCATTCCCTCGAGTAGCTGCTCGCGGTTCGGCAGGGTGCGAAAGACCTCCGACGCCGGGAAAGGGATGTGCAGGAAGAAGCCGATGCGCGCCCCGGGCACGAGCTCGCGCACGAGCTGCGGCACGAGCATCAGGTGGTAGTCGTGCACCCAGACGAGGTCGCCCGGCCGGTGGTGGGCGGCGACCACCTCCGCGAAGCGCCGGTTCACCCGTTCATACGCGCCCCAGTCCCGCACGTGCAGGGGCATCTGGTCGACCAGGTAGTGGAAGAGCGGCCAGAGAACCCCGTTCGAGAAGCCCTCGTAGAAGCGCCTCACGTCGTCGGGCTCGAGCCACACGGGAACCGCGCGCTGTTCCGTCAGCTGGCGCGTGATCCGCGCGCGCTCGTCCTCGCTCAGCGCCTCCGTCGAGCCCGGCCACCCGACCCAGAGGCCGCGCAGCTGCTCGTGCGGGCCGGCGAGCCCGGTGGCGAGCCCGCCCGTGCTCTGCTCGAGCCGCACCTCCCCGCCCTCGCGAATCACCGAGAGCGGGAGTCGGTTCGAGACGATAATGAGCCGAGGCATGCCGTCCCATCCCCCGCGCGGCCGCTCGGAGCCGACGCGAGACGATACGCTTCACTCATCGTCAGCAAGCCTCATATCGCACGGGGCGGCTCTAGAACAACGGCCGAGACTGGTCACGGATGCCGTCGGTGGGCTCGGATGACCCGCGCTTGCTCTCCTCCCAACCGAACGAGCCATGCTCGGGGGTCCGCGGCCAAGGCCGGCGGCTGACGCGCAGGTCGTCGTGGACCGACTTGAGGCCCGTCACCGAGCGGGCGGCGAGCCGGCAGTGAGGCGCTGCTCCTCCGTCGGCACGGTTCCGGTGAGGCGCGCCACGCCGTTCTCCACCTCGACGTCGATACTCGCGTCGCTCAGCTCGGGGCGGCCTGCGAGCGCCTTTCTCACCGCGCGCTCGACGGACGCGTCGTGCGCCTTCACGGCCTCCTGCTTCGACGGCGGCACCACCTGGAGCTGGTTCACGACGCGCTTCACGCCGCTCGTCTTCCAAGCATCCTCCTCGGCCGCCGCCGTGGCTTCGGCCGACGGCACCATGCCGAAGAGTGTCACCGCTCGGTCGCGGGTGTCGACGCTGACGTCGCGGCCCGG
>JBKPBB010000180.1:0-2658 GCA_046744245.1 Thermodesulfobacteriota bacterium | reverse complement strand
GATCCCGGGCATCGACGCGCCTGTGCAGGAGCTGCTGATGCGCTTCGACTGGCCGGGCAACGTTCGCGAGCTGCAGAACGAGATCGAGCGCGCTGCCGCGCTGGCGCTGGACGGCGAGGCGATCGGCCTGGCGCACGTCTCGCCGAAGCTGCGGGCGCTCGGGGATCGATCGACGGCACCCGGTGCGGCGGTCGAGGAGCCGGCCGCCGTCCGTCCGGCCGCGACGAGCTCGGACCTCCGGGACGCGCGGAGCGCGTTCGAGGTGCAGCTCATCGCGAAGGTCCTCCGCGAGCGCAACGGCAACGTGACCCGGGCGGCCGAGGCGCTCGGCATCTCGCGGGTCGCGCTCCAGAAGAAGATGAAGGGATACGGCCTGCGCTAGGCGGCGGGCCGCAGCGTGTCCAGCGTCGCGGCGTTCTCCGTCTCCGCTTCCGGCTTCGAGCGCTCGTCCCGGACGAGGGCGACGAGGATCGCCCCGAGCGCCGCGATGACGAAAGCGACCCCCGCCCAAGCGAACCCTGCGACGGCGGGGGTGAGGTCCAACGTCATGGTCGGGATCATCGCCGCGTCCTCCTTGCTGCAGGGAGGGAGCAAGCGCCGTGCCGAGGTGCCCCTGGCCTCACCGCGGTGCGAACCCCGCCCCGGCAGCGGCGCGCCGCGCCCGGAGGCCCGAACCTGCTACGTGGGGTTGGCAGCGGCGCCGTGGCGGTGCAAAGGACGGCAGGCCCCCCACCTCGCGGCTTGTTACGGAGGGCCGGCGGGCTGGTAGGACGCGCCCATGAAGACCGGTGCGGAGAGTCCGGCCCCACACGATCGGGAGGGCTTCCAGGCCGAGCGTCCTACCAGGGGTCTCGGACTCAGTCGTGGACGGACGGAGCATGGGACCGGGGGTGCTGTGTCAGGCGCGGCGGGCGGGTCGTGACCCTGAGCGGCGACACCAATGACACGTTCGTCGTCAATGTGACGGGCAGGTTCATGCTGACCCGCGGGAGCCAGATCGTGGCAGCCGGGGTGCCGGCAAGCGCCATCCTCTACAACATCATTGGCGACGGACAGCAGGTGGCGATGACAGGTAAGACCCGCATCGACGGCACCGTGTTGGCTTTGGAGCGGGACATCGCCGTGACCCCGGGCGTCGTCAACGGCGAGGTGACCAGGACATCAGCCTCGTCGGCCGGGCGAGCGTGCGCTGTCCGCCGTGTCCGGTGCCGTGAGGAGGAGGAAGGCAGCTCCGATTCTCCGATGAGGTGGCGCCCTTGCGAGAGGTGTGCGCGCGGGATACGTGCGCTCCCATGATCGACCTCTACTATTGGCCCACGCCGAACGGCTGGAAGATCAGCATTATGCTCGAGGAGTGCAGCCTCCCGTACACTCTGAAGCCGGTGAACATCGGGCGGGGCGAGCAGTTCTCGCCGGCGTTCCTGCGGCTCTCTCCGAACAACCGCATGCCCGCGATCGTCGACCACGATCCGCCGGGCGGCGGCGATCCCGTGGCGATCTTCGAGAGCGCCGCGATTCTCCAATACCTCGCCGAGAAGGCGGGCAGGTTCCTGCCGCGCGACGTCCGCGGCAGGTACGAGGTGCTCCAGTGGGTCGCCTGGCAGGTCGCGAACCTCGGCCCCGTGGCCGGGCAGCTCAACCACTTCGCGAACTACGCGACGGAGAAGATCCCCTATGCGATCGAGCGCTTCGCGAACGAGATGAACCGCCTGCTCGGGGTCCTCGAACGGCGCCTCGCGGACCGACCCTACCTCGCGGGCGAGTACTCGATCGCCGACATCGCGACCTGGCCGTGGGTCTTCCCCGAGTACCAGGGCAAGCGGGTCCTCGCCGACTTCCCCCGCGTCGCCCGCTGGTGGGACGCCGTCGCGGGGCGGCCGGCCGTAGGGAAGGGCCGGGCGGTCGGCGAGGAGCTCCGGCGCTCCGCGCCCCTCGACGACGAGGCCCGCAAGGTGCTCTTCGGTCAGACTGCCGCGAGCGTGGCGAAGGCGGAGGAGGAGAGACACTAGGCCTCGCGGAGGCCGAGCGCGAGAGCGCTCACGCAGCGCGCGGCGGAGCCGCGCGGGCGTTGGTCTGGGGGCATCGGAGCAGCGCAGCGCACGGAGCGCGCGAGCAGCGGACGCGCCCCCAGGCAAGTTAGCCGCGATCTACAAGCTTGGATACTTGCTCATGGCGGTCGGTGTCGTCCTGCGATTGACTCTCCATGTCTGAGCAGCCTAACTCACGGCGCTGGAGCGGACTGGCTCCGCCGGCCGCTCAGCGCCCTGATCGTTAGATACGGACGTGGGAATGAGCAGCTTCGTGTGCACCGCCAGGTCCACGAGCGCGAGCTGCTGCGTGCTCACGGTGTCCACACCGCCGAGGTCAGCGAGCAGCGCCTGGCGCCACTCGTGGAGAGCCCGCCCGAGCGCCGTGGACTTCGGCGGCAGCGCCCGGGAGCCGAGCGTCCGCACCGCCTTCTTGAGCGTGTAGACGCCGCTCTTGAGGTGGGGACGGGGGCGTTCGCGGGGCGTTCGGGTGGGTATCATGCCTCGCACATCGCTCGCACAGCCGCCGAAAAGCCCCCGTCGCTGCAGGGACTTTCGGCGGCCGTTGGCGTCATAGGCCGATGCTCTTTCGGCTGCGCGGGAGGCCGGCGGCGGGCGGCGTGTGGGGTCA
>JBKPBB010000281.1:0-3610 GCA_046744245.1 Thermodesulfobacteriota bacterium | reverse complement strand
CGCCTCCAGGCGACCCAGGCCGTCTGTCTTGTCGGCAAGGAAGCCCACGTATCGTTCCACGGGCAGACCCACCATGAGGCGGAGGCCGTGCCTCCAGGCAGAGTCCAGCAACCAGGGCGGCGGCACCGTGTAGACGCGGACCGCGTTCACGCCGCATGCCGCCATGTGGGTGAAGTCCCGCTCGACGATTTCTCTGGCGGGATATTCGTGACCATCCTCGTCGGGACGGAACGTCCCATAGGTCACGCCGCGGACATACAGCTTGTCATCGCCGACGAAGACGAACTTGCCTCGTGCGGACGGCCGCGCCTCTATTCCCGCGAGCGGGGGGACGATGTCCGGGCCGATTGCCGCAGCGCGTAACGAAGGCACGGTGGAGGGCTGCGAGATAGAACCCGGCTCACCAGAGCCGGGCAAGGCACATGATGAGGCATCACACGTGCGTAACGCCGCATCAATACAAACTTGACGTGAGAGCTTGGCTAGCCAGATTACGTGAGAGCCTTGACTAGCCAGATACCTCGCAGCTGCTACAATCAGCCCTAGCGATTCGCGACGGGACCGAGTGCCGTTGGTGGAGGAAGAGGGGCTAACGTCCAGTAAAAGCCGGCGCTGGACGGGCGGTGCGACGACTGGCACCTCGCGTTCACGGGCTCCGGCGACCTCGTCCACGGCGTCCCTCGAGCATGACCGCCCGTGCGGCGAGGGCCACCAGCCCGACGTCGTCGGCGAAGACGACGCCGCGCGTCGAAGTCGACTACCTCCTCCTCGGTATGGTGGCTAACGCTGAGAGAGAAGGCGAGGTGTCACTCGGCTGCGCGGTGGGGGTGGCAATGGAGTTGGGCGATGCCAAGGCGAGCGCTGACCCTTGGCGGTGCGCCTGGTAGGGACGCGAGCGGCGGGCCCGGCCACCCTTCTAGCGGCGGCCGGGCGGCGCCGCGTTTGCTCCCCCGGGGACGCGGTTGAGGATGTCGTTGGCCTTCTGGTTGGAGTGGCCGCTCGGATGGTTGGCAGCGAAGTCCTCCAGGATCGTCCTGGCCTTTTGGCCCTCCGGCGTCTCGAAGTATGCGGCGAGAGCGCCTTCGTCCATCTGACCGAGCAGATCGAGAAAGCGGCGGCGGAGCTTTCGGTCGAGCTCATCGGGCGCCGGCCACTGCTCCTCCATCGTCGCTCCCTGCTGGGACGGCCCGCCGTGCCGAGCCGGATCTTCCGGCAACCCGTTGCTCGCGTCACGCGGGTTCGTGGCGCCGCCCGTGTCCGTGCCCGCAACCGACACGAGCACCTGCCCATCCGGCAGCGTCTCGCGCGAGGATCGCACGTCATGATGATGCCGGTGCCGCCGCCCCGATGCCGGCTTGTCCGGGTTGCTCGCGTCGGCCGGCGTCGTCTGCGCCGCGGCCGCGAGGGGCTCGCCGAGAAGGCTGATCTTCCGCAGCTTGCCCTCCGAGCCGTAGCGCAGCGTGAAGTTCTGCTCCCCGAGCAGGCGCACGAGCGCGTCGACGAGCGGCACTCGGTCGAACTGCCGGGTCACATCGCGTGGCTTGCGCACTTCGCCCACGATCTCGGCACCGCTCTGGCGGCCGATCTCTCGCACCACGTCCGCCAGGGGCACCCTATCGGCATGCACGGTGAGCCGGTCATCGTCGTATACGACCACGCACGTCGGCTCCCGCGCGGCGAGCGACCCGGCCGAGACGAACGTCGCAGCGGCTACGAGCAGACCACCGACGACTTTAGGCAACACCATTGTGACGTGTAGGATGCTGCGTTGCCCGCTTGCAATCACGTCGTTCCGGTAGCCGAGGCGCGCTCGACGGGGCTTCAGCGAGAAGGCCTGTGCCACCGGGTGTCCCGAGGTTCTCGCCGGCGGTGCAACAGACATCATGTCGGGGCACGTTGAGTTGTCCGCGACTGATCCGCCGCCGTCAACCAAAAATTCGCGCCAAGGGGGGCTCGGGAAGCCTCTGGACGGGCCGTGGGGACCTGGGCGGTGGCACTCCGGGCTCACCCGGGCGAGGAGCCGTGCCGGACGGCCCTCGAGTCGGGGCGTCGGGGACGTCGTCGACGGGAAGAGCCTCCAACGCCCGTCGAGCCGCTGCTCGCCGCGCGGGTTGTACCCCTGCGCGGCGCGAGGCATAAGGCCCCCGTGAGTCCGGTCGAGAAGGCCGACGTTCTCCTCGAGGCCCTGCCCTACATCCGCCGCTTCGCGGGCAAGCTGCTGGTCATCAAGTACGGCGGCCACGCGATGGAGGACGAGGAGCTGAAGGATTCCTTCGCGCAGGACGTGGCCCTCATGAAGTACGTCGGCATGAACCCCGTGGTGGTGCACGGGGGCGGGCCGCAGATCGACTCGGCCCTCCAGAAGGCCGGCATCGAGCCGCGCTTCGTGCGCGGGCTCCGGGTGACGGACGCGGCCACCATGGACATCGTCGAGATGGTCCTGGTGGGCAAGATCAACAAGGAGATCGTGACGCTCTTGAACCGCCACGGAGGCAACGCGGTCGGCCTCTCGGGGAAGGACGGCGAGTTGGTGGTGGCGCGCAAGCTGAAGGGCGGCGACCTGGGCCGGGTCGGCGAGGTGGCGGGGGTGAACGCGCGCGTCGTCGACGCGCTCGCGGGGTTCATCCCGGTGATCGCGCCGGTGGCGGCCGATTCCGACGGCGTCACCTACAACATCAACGCGGACGTGGTCGCCGGCAAGGTGGCAGAGGCGCTGCGCGCGGAGAAGCTCATCCTGCTCACCGATGTCGAGGGCGTGAAGAGCCGCGACGGCGCGCTCATCGACACGCTCCCCGCCGACGTCGCCGCCGACATGATCCGCGACGGCACCATCGCGGGCGGCATGATCCCCAAGGTCGAGTGCTGCCTCGAGGCGATCCGCGGCGGCGTGAAGCAGGCGCACGTGATCGACGGCCGCGTGCGCCACGCCGTGCTGCTCGAGGTGCTGACCTCCCGCGGCGTCGGGACGGAGATCCTGCCCCGTACGGCGCGGCGGACCCGGACCCGGGCCGTCGGCGCGTGAGCGAAGGACATCAGGTGACCAACGCCGAGGCGATCGCGCTGAGCGCCGCCCACGAGGTCGGCGTCTATGCGCGCCAGCCGGTGGCGTTCGTGCGCGGGCGCGGCGCGGAGCTGTGGGACGCCGACGGCAAGCGCTACCTCGACTTCTTCGCGGGCCTCGCGGTGAACAACCTGGGCCACTGCCATCCGGCGGTGGTGGAGGCGGTCAGGGCGCAGGCGGCGACGCTGCTCCACGCCTCCAACGTCTACTACACGCTCCCCGCCGGGGAGCTGTGCGCGCTCCTCTGCCGGCACTCGTTCGCCGAGCGCGTCTTCCTCGCGAACAGCGGCGCCGAGGCGAACGAGGCCGCGATGAAGCTCGCGCGGCGCTGGGGCTCGCAGCAGGGCGGCGGGCGCTTCGAGATCCTCGCCACCACCGGCTCTTTCCACGGGCGCACCTTCGCGACGCTCACCGCCACCGGGCAGGAGAAGTACCACACGGGCTTCCTCCCCCTCCTGCCGGGCGTCCGCCTCGTCTCCTACGGCGATGTCGCCGCCATGGAGGCCGCAGTGCGCGACGAGACGGTCGCGATCATGGTCGAGCCGATCC
>JBKPBB010000298.1:0-1816 GCA_046744245.1 Thermodesulfobacteriota bacterium | reverse complement strand
GCATCGAAGTGGTCGACCTCCTGAGCCGGCCGAACCTGGCGCGCCGGGACGACATCGTCGTGATCCCCACGCTGGTGCGAAAGCTGCCGCCGCCGATCCGCAAGATCATCGGCGACCTCTCGAACGTGGAGCGCGTCCTGGTCGGGTTGGATGTGGCGCCGCATGATGCCGAGGAGTAGACGTTGAGCCGCGCCTGCCGCCGGCGCTAGGCCAGCCATGATCAACAAACGCAAGGCCCCGCGCCGCCCTCGGTCTGGAGTAGCAGAGCTCCGGAACCGGCTCGCCGCCGAGGAGGCGCGGCGCGCCCTCCGGGCCGGAGAAATGGATGCCCTGGTGGTCAGCGGGGTGGGGGACGCGCACGTGGTCACGCTCCAGGGTGCGGAGCTGCCGTACCGTATTCTGCTCGACCAGATGTACGCGGGCGCGGTGACCCTGACCCCGGACGGCGTCATCGTCTATTGCAACCGGCGGTTCGCCGAGATCGTACGGACGCCGCTGGCGCGCGTCATCGGCTCGGCGCTGTGCCGGTTCGTGCCGTCCGGCCAGCGGCCGGCGCTCGCGGCGTTGGTCGAGCGCGCGAGCAGGGAGAGAGTCCAGGGCGACCTGGCCGGCCGGGCGGGAGACGGCACGCCGGTGCCGCTTTCGGTCACCTTCGCTCCGTTGCGGTTGGAGGGAAACGCGGACGTCAAGGGAGTGATCGGCGTGGTCGTGGACGCCACCGAGCGGAAGCAGCAGGAGGCGCTCCGCAATCGGCTGTTCCAGGAGGTGATGACCGCTCAGGAAGACGAGCGGAGGCGGATCGCCCGTGAGCTCCACGACGAGACCGGGCAGTCGCTGACGGCGCTCCTGGTGGGGTTGCGGACGATCGAGGGGTCGCGGACGAGGGCGGAAGCAGTCGAGCTGGCGCAGCGGCTTCGCGGGATAGCCGCCCATACTCTTGATGAAGTGGGACGCCTCTCGCGGGGGCTCCATCCGAGCATCCTCGACGAGGTGGGGCTCGCCGCGGCAGTCACCCGCCAAGCGGAGGAGGTCGCCCAAGTGCACGGGATCGCCGTGGACGTGCGGATCGAAGGGCTCGATGCGGAGCCCCTGCCGCCGCTCTTGCAGAGCACCGTGTACCGTGTCGTGCAGGAGGCCCTGACCAACGTGGCGAAACATGCCGGCGCCCGGAGCGTGAGCGTTCGGCTCGTGCGCGACCAGGCGACGGTCGAGTTGCGCGTGCAGGATGACGGCACCGGCTTCGACCGGGTGAACGGCGGACGCCTCGGCCTCCGGGGCATGCAGGAGCGCGCGATCCTGGTCGGCGGCTCGGTCGAGGTCGAGTCGCTGCCCGGGGTGGGGGCCACGATCACGGCCCACTTTCCCGTGCGCGGCGCGTAGCGCTCATGCCGAGAATCCGGGTGCTCATCGCCGACGACCACGCCGTCCTCCGGGCCGGCCTGAAGCTGCTCATCGGTGCCCAGTCCGACATGGAAGTGGTGGGCGAGGCCGCGGGCGGCCGCGAGACGGTCCGCAGCGCCCAGGCGACCGCGCCGGACGTCGTGCTGTTCGATCTCTCAATGCCCGGAGGCCGCTCCACGCAGACGATCAAGCAGCTGGCGCAGGTCGCGCCGAGCTCCCGCCTGCTCGTGCTCACGATGCACGACGATCCGGCGTACTTGCAGGCCGCCCTCCTGGCCGGCGCGTCCGGCTACATCGTCAAGAAGGCGGCCGATGTCGAGCTGTTGACCGCGATCCGCGCCGTCCACCACGGCCGCACCTTCGTAGATCTCACGCGTCCCGGCGAACAGGCGCAGGGCCATGAGGTCCGGCACGT
>JBKPBB010000458.1:0-9642 GCA_046744245.1 Thermodesulfobacteriota bacterium | reverse complement strand
GTTCGAGGGAGGAGCCGCACGGCCGGGCTCGGGGGCGGTCCTGCCAGGCGCGGCCATGCGGGGCGGTGTCGCGCGAGAGTGTGCCAGGGCGGCACAGTCCTGACGCGCCCCCGCCCGTGGCCGTGCTCGGTTGGCCCGGCGAGAGCGCGTCGGAACTCCCGTGCAGGCCGCACCTGCCGCGGCATCGTTTGCAGCGTTAGTCGTACTACGACCGGCTGCGCACGCCGTCCGCCATCGCCGATGACGCGGCGGGTTCCTTGCGGGTCTGAGGGCCGGAGGGCGGCCTCCGCCGAGGGATGGCGCGCTCAGAAGGAGGATACCCCCCGAAAAGGGCCTCGAATCGACCCCCGCATGGCAGACATAACCCGTTGTCATTCAAGGTAAATTGCTGAAAGTAATCCCGAGGTGGAGCGGGGTTGCCGCGCGGCCCGTGCGGTGACCCTTGAAATTCCTTCAAACGGATGGCTTCCATGCGAGGATGCAACTAAAGGAGGAGATGCGACGCTTTTGCAACGAACGTCGGGGTGAGAACTCCACCTTTTGAAGGGTGAGGCCAGGCATCGAAGTTGCTGTTAGGTCCGCTTACATCAGGTGGTGCCGATGGAGTTCCGCATGTGGAAGTTTGAGCAGTCAGCTCGATTTGGAGGGGTCGAACCCGTCCGGTCGGCCCAGGGCGCGGTTAGAGGGGGAATCATGTGGGAGCTTCTCGAGAGGCTGCTTCACCAGGAAACCGCCCAGGATCTCGCGGAGTACGGGATTGCCTTGGCGACCATCAGCATCGTCGCGGTAGTCGTAGCCGTCATCATCGCCCAGGATGTCGGGACGCTCTGGAGTAGGGCGCAGAACGTGATCGATTCCGCGGCAGCGGCATCGTAGCGACAACGGCACTGGTTGGGTTTGGTCGTGATCTACACCCTGGTGTGTGCTCGAACGGGCCGGGAACGCAGCGACGCCCCGGCAGCGAACTCGGGGCGGGACCCCGGAAAGGAGGAGACCATGTCAATGCTACTGAAGAAGTTGGTCGCCGATGACGCGGGTCAGGATCTGGCCGAGTACGGCATCGCGCTCGCGGTGATCGGCACGATCGCGGCCGCGGCTGCGATCGTCATCGCCAAGGACGTCGGCACGCTCTGGAGCAAGGCTCAGAACGTGATCGACAGCGCCGCGTCCTGACTCGAGACCCGACCATGTGTCGGGTGGAACCGGCTGAAAGAGGGGGGCGGACCGCCGCCCCCCTCATGTCCGGCTGTATATGTACCGAGAAGCGACATTGACATTGACGTCATCCCTCATTGCGGCCACGGTGGTGGTCTTCGTCGCGGTCTGCGTCGTCACCGACTTGCGGACTCGGCGAATTCCAAACGCCATCTCGGGCCCGGCCATGCTCATCGGGATCGCGCTCAACACGGCCCACATGGGGACGGCCGGCCTGCTCGACAGCCTGAGCGGCCTGGGGGTCACGATTGGCGTGCTCCTCTGGCCGTTTGCGATGGGCGGGATCGGGGGCGGGGACGTCAAGATGATGGGCGCCATCGGGGCCCTGCTGGGTCCCCGGCTTGCCCTTAGGGGTTTGGCGGCGGGTGTGATATTGGGCGGGGCCGCAATGGTCTGGCACCTCGCGCGCCAGGGGCGCCTTCGCGAGAAGGTGATGGCGACCGCTACCATGTTCCAGGCGGCCGCCCTGACCCGCTCGCTGGGCCCCCTGCGGGTCTCGGCCGCCGACCAGGGTGCCGTCGCGCTCCCTTACAGCGTACCCCTGGGTCTGGGGACGCTCGCCGCGCTCATCGGCGCGGCGCGCCTGGGGCTCTGATGTTCGGTCGGCTCGGCTTCCGGCGCGCGGTAACGTTTTGCAACGGCGGGCGGTCGATAGGCCCGAAGATGGAAGGGTGGTGGGAGAATGAAGCCTGGTAACGTCTTTCTGGTGGCGATTCTCGTCGGGGCGCTGGCGGCTGCCATGGGCGTCCGGTACGTGCACAACCTGCAGCAGCAGATCGCCGAGATCCGCAACTCGGGGAACCGTCCAACGGTCGACGTGGTGGTCGCCGCCGACCAGATCCCGATCGGCGCGCGCGTCGAGGCCAATCAGGTGAAGCTGGTGGCGTGGCCGGTCGAGGCGCAGCCCGAGGGCACGGCGCGTGCGACGAAGGACGTAGTCGGCAGCATCGCCCGCGTCACGATCGAGAGGAACCAGCCGATCCTCCAGCAGGCCCTGGTCGCGCAGGGCGCCGGCCTCCTCCCGCTGATGATCCCCGAGGGGATGCGCGGCATGTCGGTCCGGGTCGACAGCGTGACCGGCGTCAGCGGCTTCATCACGCCGCTCAGCCACGTCGACGTCATCATCGCCGGGCAGCCCGAGGGCGATTCGGACCAGAAGAGCAAGGTGGTCCTGCAGAACGTGAAGGTGCTCGCGACGGGCAAGAGCATCGAGCAGAAGGACGAGAAGCCGGTCGAGGTGCCGACGGTCACGCTGCTGGTCTCCCCCGAGGACGCCGAGCGGCTGACGCTCGCCGCGCGCTTCGAGCCGGTTCGCCTCGCACTCAGAAACTATCGAGATGAGGAGGTGGTCAAGACGTCGGGCATCGCCACGAGGGTACTCTTCGAAGGGGATGGCCGTCCGGCCCAGGGCGTGACGAAGGTCGCCCGGGCCAGGGGGCCCGCACCCTATTCGGTGGAGATCCTCCTGGGAGAGAAGGTGACCCGGCAGCCGCTGTTCTGACCGGTTCTGTGACTCGAACCGGCACCAGGGGAAGAAGGGAGGAGCTCATGGGGGGTTGGCGTCCGGGTCGCGCGCTCAGTGCGGTTGCGGCCTCGATAGTCGTGCTCTCGTCGTGCAGTGTGAACAGGAACGCGCCCGTCGCAAAGGAATTCGACGAGGCGTCAGGCCGGCCCGGTGCCACCAGCGCCGTGTCGGAAGGTATGGACAAGGAGAAAATTCCGCTGGAGGCGGTGCCCGCGCCGAGCCGGACCGGGGCCATGCTCGAGGCCGGCGAGGCGATCTGGGTGCGCAGCGGCAAGAGCCGCGTGCTCCAGCTGAAGACCGCCATCAAGCGGGTGTCGCTCGGCGATCCGTCGCTGGCCGGCATCGTCGTGCTCGGGCCGCGCACCATCATGGTCAACGCCAAGGAGGTGCCCCCACCCCCCGGCGGTGGGGGGGGCGGGGCGCCGAGCACCGGGGTGGTGACCGGAAAAACGCTCACGCCCGAGCCGAGGGTGGCGGAGACGACCCTCATCCTGTGGGACGGGAGCCAGACACCGGACATCCACTCGCTCTTCGTCGCCGACTTCGTCGATCAGCAGATCCTGCTCGAGGTCACCGTGGCCGAGCTCGACCGGACGGCGATGGAGGAGCACGGCATCGACTTCCGGGCTGCCGCCAACTCGTTCGTGAACGCCTACTTCATGGGGGGCGGCGCCGGCCCGAGGCCCGGCGGCCAGAACATCATCATCCCGCCGCAGGGGAGCCCTCTGCTCCCGCTCGGCACGTCGACTGACCACCCGACGTATGCGTTCAACGTGCCACAAAGCGACATCACCGCGCTCATCCAGATCCTCCAGAGCGAGCAGCTCGCCACCATCCTCGCGCAGCCGAAGCTGATGGCGATGAGCGGGCAGAACGCGGTCTTCCAGGTGGGCGGCGAGATCCCGATCCGGATCGCCACCGGCTTCGCGACCGACATCGTGTTCAAGCCCTTCGGCACCATCGTCAACTTCATTGCGCGTATCTCGGACGAGGGTGACATCCTCCTCACCGTCAATCCCGAGGTGAGCCAGCCCGACTTCTCGAGCCCGGTGGAGGGCATCCCGACCTTCCGCACCCGGCGGGCGTCGACCGCCACCCGGCTGCGCAACGGCGAGACCCTGGTGATCGGCGGCCTCCTGCAGCGTTCGCGTAACGAGCTGGCGAGCGGCGTGCCGTACCTCCAGGACATCCCCGCCGTCGGCTACATCTTCCGCCACACCACGTACTCGGATTCCGTGACGGAGCTCATGATCGTCGTGACGCCGCGCCTGGTGGCACCGATGAAGCCCGGGACGGAGGTGGCGTTCCCGTCCGACCGACCGCCGCTCTCGAACGAAGACATCCGAACCAAGGCAGACCCGGCCGAGGTGACCCGGCCGCGCGTTCCGGGGCTGCCCTAGAAACCCCAAGGAGCTCCACACCGGGACCGAGCACATGGTTGCGCACGAGACGAACACGGAAGGCATGCTCATCTGGGCGGCGCCGGGCCCCTCCGCCAGCCGCCAGCTCGTGGAGACGGCCGCCCGCGAGCTCAGGCTCGCGGTGCGCTTCTGCACCTACAAGGAGCTCCTCGACCTGCTCCATACCGAGCGCTGCCACGTGGCGTGCATCGAGTTCGGCTTCGACGCGCACCCCG
The DNA here is from genome assembly GCA_046744245.1 of Thermodesulfobacteriota bacterium. Taxonomy (GTDB): domain Bacteria; phylum Desulfobacterota; class Binatia; order DP-6; family DP-6; genus DP-6. Next base: position 5,266 of record JBKPBB010000458.1, on the reverse strand, counting down.
GCCTCACGCTGCTGAAGAACGTCTCCGAGCGGATGCCCCGTCTCACCTCGGTGGTCGCCTCCAACGACGCCAGCGTCTCCATGATCCGCACCGTGCTCGAGGCGGGCGCCGCCGACTTCCTCTCCCTGCCGCTCAATCCCCAGGAGCTCAACAAGGCGCTCATCAAGCTCTCCCAGACCGCCCTGAGGGGCCCATCGGCACGGGGGCAGGCGGTCGGCAACATCATCACCGTGTGCGGCGCGCGCGGCGGCCTCGGCGCCACCACGCTGGCCGTCAACCTGGCCTTCTCGCTCACCACCCTGACCAGGGCGGACGTCGCGCTCGTCGACCTCGACCTGCAGCGCGGCGACGTGGCGGCGTTCTTGAACCTGACGCCGCTCAATTCGATCGCCACCATCGCCGAGGCGAAGGGAGCGGTCGACGAGATCTTCCTCGCCGGCACGCTGACGCGCCACCCGCGGGGCGTCTTCGTGCTGCCCGCGCCGACGCAGGCCGAGGAGGCGGACGCGGTCGGCCACGACCACGTCGAGCTGACCCTTCAGCTCATGCGCACCCAGTTCTCCCACACGGTGGTCGACACCCCGCGCACGCTGACCGGGGCCATGCTGGCCGCGCTCGAGCAGTCGGACCACATCTTGATCCTGACCGATCTCTCGGTGCCGGGGGTGCGGGCGGCCCGGCGCATGATCGAGCTGCTGCTGCGCCTCAACGTATCGGCCCCGCTGATCGAGCCCGTGTTCTCGCACGTGATCCCCGGTCCCGTGACCCCGCAGGACGCGGTGCGCGCGATCGGCAAGGAGCCGTTCCTCGTCATTCCCCGCGACGATGCCGCCGCGAGCGGTGCGATGAACGATGGTACCCCACTCAACGGTAAGCAGTCGGCCCTCTCCTACGCGATCGCCGAGCTGGCAGCGAAGCTCGCGGGCGTCGCTCCGCCGCCCAAGCCGAAAGGGCTCCTGCAGCGCGTGTTCAGCAAGGAGGCGCGAAGATGAAACTGAGAGACCGCATTGGTCTCAACAACCGGGCGGTGCCCGCCGCCGGCCGCGAGGCGGCGCCCCGCCTCTCGCCCCACGGCCGGCTCACGCCCGTCGACCGGGCCTACCAGGACCTGAAGCTCCGCATCCATCGCGAGCTGCTCGACCGGGTGGACCTGACCAACCTGGCGCGCGTCGAGATGGACCAGGCCACCTCGGAGCTGAAGAGCGCGGTCGCCATGCTCATCGAGGAGCAGGCGGTCCCGCTCAGCGTGCGTGACCGCGAGCGGCTCGCCGAGGAGATCCTGCACGAGGTCTACGGCCTCGGGCCGATCGAGCCGCTCATGCGCGACCCGGACATCTCCGACATCCTGGTCAACACCTCGCGCCAGGTCTACATCGAACGGCTCGGCAAGCTCGAGCCGACGCCGGTCATCTTCCGCGACGACCAGCACCTGCTGCAGATCATCGACCGCATCGTGTCGCGGGTGGGCCGGCGCATCGACGAGAGCTCGCCCATGGTGGACGCGCGCCTGCCCGACGGCTCGCGCGTGAATGCCATCATCCCGCCGCTCGCCCTCGACGGGCCGCTGCTCTCCATCCGGCGCTTCGGGCGGACCGCGCTCACGGTCGAGGATCTGCTGCGCCTGGGCACGCTCGCGCCCGAGATGGTGGCGGTGCTGCGCGCCATGGTGCGCGCGCGGCTCAACATCCTCATCTCCGGCGGCACCGGCTCGGGGAAGACGACCTTTCTCAACTGCCTGTCCTCGTTCATCCCGGACCAGGAGCGCATCGTCACCATCGAGGACTCGGCCGAGCTCCAGCTCCAGCAGCCCCACGTGTGCCGGCTGGAGACCCGCCCGCCCAACATCGAGGGGCGCGGAGAGGTCACGCAGCGCGACCTGGTGCGCAACAGCCTGCGCATGCGCCCCGACCGCATCATCGTCGGCGAGGTGCGCGGGGCGGAATCGCTCGACATGCTGCAGGCCATGAACACCGGCCACGACGGGTCGATCTCGACCATCCACGCCAACACCCCGCGCGACTCGCTCTCCCGGCTCGAGATGATGATGCAGATGACGGGCTTCAATCTGCCGAACCGCGCGATGCGGCAGCAGATCAGCTCGGCGCTGGATCTGATCGTCAGCACCGCGCGCCTGCCCGACGGCTCGCGCAAGGTGACCAGCGTCTCCGAGGTGGCGGGGATGGAGGGGGATACCATCATGCTGCAAGAGCTGTTCGCCTATCAGCGCGAGGGGGTGGACGAGCAGGGCAACATCATCGGACGCTTCGTCGCGACCGGCATCCGCCCGCGTTTCGCCGAGAAGGTCAAGGCGTCGAGCCACGACATCGATCCGCGCATCTTCGAGTACCTCGGCTGAGGTGAGGTGAGCTGATGACTGGCATCGTTGCGTTGCTCCTGTTCGCCTTCTTCGCGCTGGTCGGCTACGCGGTGTCGGGATGGGCGCAGGATCGGGAGGAAGCCAAGGAGGCACTCGGCCGCCGCCTCACCACCATGACCGGCGCGTCGGTCGGCGCCGCGTCCGCGGCGCTCATGAAGGACCGGCGCCTCTCGCGCATCGGCCTCTTCAACGCGATCCTCCAGCACCTCGCGATAACGAAGAACCTGGTGCGGGTGATCCGGCAGGCGGGGCTGAACAAGCGGGTGGGCGAGGTGCTGCTCTACGTGCCGCTGCTCGCCGCCGCGGCGTTCATTGCCGTCACGCTCCTGCTCGGCAAGCTGATGTTCGCCGTGCTGGCGGCCGTGTTCGCCGGGCTGCTCCCGCTCATGATCGTGCTGCGCCTGCGCCGCAGGCGCATGGCCCTCTTCGGCGAGCAGCTGCCCGACGCGCTCGACCTGATCCGCGCGGCGCTGCAAGCGGGGCACGGGTTTCTCTCCGCGCTCCAGGTGGTGGCGGAGGAGTTTCCCAACCCGATCGCCGGCGAGCTCACCGAGGTCGCGGAGGAGATCCGCCTCGGGCTCACCGTCCGCGAGGCGCTCCAGCATCTGAGCGAGCGCATGGAAGATCCCAACCTGCCCATCCTCTCCACCGGGGTGGTGATCACGCAGGAGGTGGGCGGCAACCTCGCGGAGGTGCTCGACAACATCAGCTACACCATCCGCGAGCGCTTCAAGCTCCTGCGCGAGGTGCGGGTGCTCACCGCGCAGGGCCGCCTCTCCGGGATGGTGCTGACCGGGCTTCCGTTCTTCGTCGCCGTCTGCCTGATTCTCTTCAACCCCGAGTACTTCAAGCCGATGATGGAGAGCCGGGCCGGCCTGTACATGATAGGCTACGGGATCTGCAGCATCGTCCTCGGTCACGTCCTCATCCAGCGCATCGTGCGCATCAAGGTGTGACATGGTGATCATCGTCATCCTCACGCTGCTCACGTTCGGGATCGTGACGATCGCCGTCGTCTCGGGGTACTACTGGGCGTCGGCGGAGTCGCCGGTCGCACAGCGCTTGAAGACCCTCGTCCCGGAGCTCGCGTCCCAGGCGAAGGCCAAGAGAAAGGGGCCGAGCCTGGGGGCGCGCCTGCTCGCCCTGCTCGGCACGTACAGCTTCGGCGGGCGCGAGAACTCGCTCGGCCAGCGGCTCTCCTACGCGGGCATCCGAGGTCCGCGCGCCGTGGTGCTCTTCCTCGGCATGCGCACGCTCTTCAGCTTCGGGCCGGCGCTGGTCGTGCTCGTGCCGCGCATCTCCTCCGGCAAGCCGCTCGGGTATGCCTTGCTCATGGCCGCCCTCGCGTGGGCGTGCGGCCACGTGCTGATGAACCTGTGGCTGCGCGTAAGGCTCACGCGGCGCGTGCAGGAGCTCACCAGCGCGCTTCCCGACACGCTCGACCTCATGGTCACCTGCCTGGAGGCCGGCCTTGGCCTCAACGCCGCCATCGCCCGCATCGGCGAGGAGCGGTCCGGCAGGGAGGACGCCCTCGGCAGGGAGTTCGCGCAGGTCTCGTTCGAGCTGCGCAGCGGGCGGACGCGCGAGGACGCGCTCCGCGGGCTGGGCGACCGCAACGGCGTCGAGGACCTGAAGGCGCTGTCGGGCCTCATCATCCAGAGCGATCGGCTCGGCGCGAGCATGGCGCAGACGCTGCGCTCGCACGCCGACCTGCTGCGCACCAAGCGGCGGCAGCGGGCGGAGGAGGCAGCCCGCAAGCTGCCGATCAAGATGCTCTTCCCGCTCGCCTTCTTCATCCTGCCGGCGCTCTTCATCGTGGTCGGCGGGCCCGCCATGCTGCGTCTCAAGGATCTGGTCGACCTGGTCGTGAACCACTGAGCGCGCGGTCCGGGCGCCGATGAGCGGGGCGGTGCACCGCGCGCGCGTCGCAAGCGGCGGGGCCGTGCTCGCCGAGCGGCTGCGAACCGCGCACACGCACTGGGCGCGGCTCCGGGGCCTCCTCGGCACCAAGCGCCTGGATCCCGGCCACGGGCTCTGGCTCCGGCCCTGCCGCCAGATCCACATGTTCGGCATGCGCTACGCCGTGGATGCCGTCTTCTTGGACGAGCACCAGCGCGTGGTGCGCGCCCTCTCCGAGCTCTCCCCGTGGCGCGTCTCGCCGCGGGTGGCGGACGCGGAGAGCGTGCTCGAGCTGCCTGCCGGGACGGTCGCACGCACCGGGCTCGCCAAGGGGGCCCAGGTCGTGATCGAGGGCGGCCCGATCGCGTCGCGTGCCGGCGCCGGGGGCCGGGCGTGGACGGCGCTCTGCAACCTCGCCCTCGCCGTCCTCTACTCCCTGTTCGTGGCGGCGCACGTCTCGCGCGCGCATGGGCCCATCGACGTCGCCCGGGTCGTCAGCTACGCGATCATCGTCCAGATGACGATCCTGGCGATCCTCTTCGTGGCGCGCCGCCCGAGCGCCGACACCTCCGACCGCCCGTTCGACTGGGCGATCGGCATCGGGGGGACGTTCCTCCCCCTGCTGCTCCGTCGCACCGACCCGCCCGCCGGGCTCGCCTGGCTCGGCGGGCCGATGCAGCTGGTCGGGGCGTCGGCGGTGGCGGTGGCCGCCGTCTTCCTCGGGCGGAGCTTCGGACTCGTGGCCGCGAATCGCGGCGTCCAGCTCGGTGGCGCCTACCGCCTGGTGCGCCATCCGATGTACGGCGCGCACGCGCTCGGCTACCTCGGCTACGTCCTCACCTACCCGAGCGCGGCGAACGTCATGGTCGTGGGCGCGACGCTGCTCTTGCTGAACGCGCGCGCGGTCGCCGAGGAACGCATCCTGGCGCGCGATCCCGCCTACCGGGAGTACCTGCAGCGGCTGCCCTGGCGCTTCCTCCCGTACGTCTA
>JBKPBB010000077.1:0-1602 GCA_046744245.1 Thermodesulfobacteriota bacterium | reverse complement strand
GCGACGCCCGAGAGGGCGAGCGCGATCGAGAGCGCGAGCGCGATCCGGCGCACCGCGCTCAGCCGACCAGGTCGCGCAGCACCTCGCCCACGTGCTCGCGCGCCGACACCTGCGGGTAGTAGCGCAGCACGCGCCCCTCCTCGTCGATCAGGCACGAGACGCGCTTCGCGAACTGCGCGGACACGTCGTCGGCCGCGCCGTACGCGAGCGCGAGGCTCCGGTCCGGGTCCGAGAGGAGCGGGAAGGGGAAGGAGAACTTCCGCGCGAAGGCGGCGTTGTCGGCCGGGGTGTCGAAGCTGGCGCCGAGGACGGTCACGCCCAGGGCCTCGAAGTCACGGATTCGGTCACGGAATCCGCTTCCCTCGATCGTTCAGCCGGGGGTGTCGGCCTTGGGGAAGAACCAGAGCAGCACCTTCTTGCCGCGCAGGTCCCGCAGGCGGATCGTGCGCCCGTCGTGCGCCGTGGCCGTGAAGTCGGGGGCTGGATCGCCGGGCTTCAGCATGGCGCCAGCTCAGCACAGCCGGCGCGCCGGCGTCAATCACCGGCCCTGGTAGACGACCACCCCGTCGCGCTCGGCGCGCAGCGCACGTCCCTCGCGCCGCAAGAGCTCGAGATGCGCCAGTGTCTCGTAGGTGGCCGCCATCACCTGGAAGCGATTGTCGGGAGCGATCGCGAAGGCGTCGAGCGCGACCTCGTAGGCGGTCATCGGTCGGCGGCGGACGAGCTCGAGCATGGTGAGCTTGCGCACGCGGTGGAAGTCGATCAACTGGCGGGCCCGGCGGCGGTGGTCCTCGTACAGCGGGCCGTGCGCCGGGCAGACCAGCCGCACCTCGAAGCGCTGCACCTTCTCGTGCGAGGCGAGGAAGTCGCCGAGCGGGTTCTCGGGGCCGTTCGGCCAGAGCCCGACGTGCGGCGTGATCTTCGGCAGCAGGTGATCGCCGACGAAGAGGATGCGCTCGGGCTTGAGCAGGAGACAGCAGTGGCCCGGCGTGTGGCCCGGCGTCCAGATCACCTCGAGCGTGCGCCCGTCGCCGAGCGGGATCTCGTCCTCGTCGCCGAGCAGGTGGTCGGGATCGGCGGGCGCGTACAGCTTACCGAAGTACTTGGTCGGCGACGGCAGCCGGCGGTCGGCCGGCACCTCGGGGACGCCGTGCCGCCGCATGTACTCCGTGTTCTCGCCCTCGATGTGGGCCATCATCGTGACGCGGTCGGCCTCCAGCGGATGGAGGTAGACGTCGGCGTGGGTGAATTCGCGGTAGGGGCCGGAGGTGCCGAAGTGGTCGACGTGATGGTGCGTCCCCACCAGGCGGACGATGGACTCGGGCGCGATGCCCACCTCGGCCAGCGCGCCGCGGAAGGCCGCCACGCTCTCGTCGGTGTTCATGCCCGTGTCGATGAGTGTCCAGGTGGCGCCCGCCCGCACCAGGTAGACGTTCACGATCGAGGGCCGCACGGGGAGGGGCAGGTAGACCTGCACCACCCCGTCGACGATCTCGCGCGCCTTGGCCGCCGCCTCGCGCATGCTACTCGTGGAGCCGCTCCTGGACCGCGAACGTGACCCGCAGGCGGACCCGCCAGGCGCTGACGGCGCCGTCCTCGATC
>JBKPBB010000394.1:0-3316 GCA_046744245.1 Thermodesulfobacteriota bacterium | reverse complement strand
GGCCCGCGCCGTCCGCCGCGGCCCCGTGCGAGCGCGCGCGCGAGCGCTGGCGCGCCGCGGCCGTGGAGGCGAGCGAGCGGGTCGCGGCGCTCAGCCGCTGCCTCGACGCCGTCCGCTACCGCTGCGGCCCCGAGAGCGCCGCCCTCACCCCCGCCCTCGCCACCCTCGACGCACTCGAGCGCGAGGTAGACGCCACCTGCCGCTAGACAGGAGCGCCATCAGTCGCCGCTCCCGCCACTCCCCTCCTCGTCCGTCTCCACGAAGATGTCGATCTCGTCCGAGCCCTTGTTGCCCTTCTGGTTGGTCACCGTGAGCGTGGCGGTGTACTCGCCCACCTTGGCGTAGGTGTGGACCGGGTTCTGCTCCGTGCTCTTCGAGCCGTCACCGAAGTCCCAGCTGAAGGAGAACGGGCCCCCACTCTCCTCCTCCACCGAGGCGGTGAACTGCACCTTGAGCGGCGGCGCGCCCTCGTCGGGCTCCGCCTCGGCGATCACGTCGAGCTCGTACTCCTCCTCCAGCGTGGTGCTCGTCACCGCAGCCACGGGCGGCTTCGCGGCGGTCGTGGGCGTTGCCGCGGGAGCCGTCGGCTGCTCCGAGCCGCCGCATGCGGCGAAGGTCACCAGGCTCACGGTGAGCCCGGCACGCAGCAGGGTGGATCGCATCAATCCCCTCCTCTCCCGGTGCCCCAGGCCGCCGGGAAAACCCCGCATAGCTACCTGACACCCCGGGGGCAAGGCAAGCCGCCGCCGGCGGGAACGGCCGCGCCGGCGGGGACGACGGGCGCGTCTCTGGACGCGCCTAGAGGTACGCGAGCCAGGAGCGGTAGCGCTCCTCACGCCCGCGAACCACGGCGAAGAAGAGGTCCTGCAGGCGGCGCGTGATCGGTCCCGGCGTGCCGTCGCCGATGCACCGGTCGTCGAGCTCGCGGATCGGCGTCACCTCGGCCGCCGTGCCGGTGAAGAACGCCTCGTCCGCCAGGTAGACCTCGTCGCGCGTGAAGCGCTCCTCGCGCGTCGGGAGGCCCAGGTCGGCGAGCAGGCGGAGGACTGCGTGGCGGGTGATGCCGCCGAGCACGGTCGGGAGCGGCGTCGTCTTCACCGTCCCCTCGCTCACGATGAAGATGTTCTCGCCGCTCGCCTCGGAGACGTAGCCGTCGACGTCGAGGAGGAGCGCCTCGTCGTAGCCCGCGGTGCGCGCCTCGCGCGAGGCGAGGATCGAGTTCACGTAGTGGCCGGTCGCCTTCGACTTGGTGAGCAGCGTGTTCGGATGGAAGCGCGCGAAGGAGCTCGTCTTGACCCGGATGCCGTTCTTCATCCCCTCGTCACCCAGGTAGGCGCCCCACGGCCAGGCGGCGATGGCGACGCGCGTCGGGGGGCGCGCCGCGAGCCCCATCTCGCCGTCGCCCATGAAGACGATGGGGCGGATGTAGCACTCCCGGAGCCGGTTGGCGCGCACCGTCTCGAGGCAGGCGTCGACCAGGCGCTCGCGCGCGTACGGCACCGCCAGCTCGAGGACGTGCGCCGAGCCGTAGAGACGGTCGATGTGCTCGCGCAGGCGGAAGACCGCCGAGCGGCCGTCGTGGCACTGGTAGCAGCGGATGCCCTCGAAGACCCCGAGCCCGTAATGCAGCGTGTGGGTGAGCACATGGACCTGGGCCGCCTCCCAGGGCACGAGCGTCCCGTCGAGCCAGATGCGCTCGGTCTTCTCCACCGAGCACAGGTAACCCGAAGCCGGACGCGAAGGCAAACCAGGAGGCTATCGCGCGGGCACGGCGAAATGACGATCGTAGACGGCGCGGATCGCCTCCCCGTGGCGCATGTGGTCGGCGCGGAGCGCGGCCACCGCCTCCGCTTCGGTGCCCCCGTAGCCGAGGCGGCGCGCCAGCGAGAGGAGCGCGGCCGCATCGGCCGCCGTCACCTCGAGCGGCTGGTTGTGCTCGAGCCGGAGCCGGCTCTCGAGCGCGCGCAGGAAGGCGTAGCCCTCGGCCAGCGCGCGCGCGTCGGCGGGCGGGAGGAGCCCCGCGGCCGCGAGCGCGCCGATCGCCCCGGGCGTGTCGCGCACGCGCACGGCCGGGTGGGCATGCCCGTGGCGGAGCTGCAGCATCTGCACCAGGAACTCCACGTCGACGAGGCCGCCGCGTCCCGTCTTGATGTTGACGGCCTCGCCGTCCGCCGCGCCGCGCTCGCGCTCGATGCGCGCGCGCATGTCGCCGATCGCCGCCACCTCCGCGGGGTGGAGCCCCCGGTCGTAGACGAACTCCGCGACGATGGCCTCCAGGCGCGCGCCGAGCGCGGGGGCCCCCGCCACCACGCGCGCCTTGATGAGCGCCTGCCGCTCCCAGAGCCGGGCGCCGGTGCGATGGTAGGTGGCGAACGCCGCGAGCGACGAGACGAGCGGTCCCTGGTTCCCCGAGGGCCGAAGGCGCGTGTCGATGCGGTACGCGATCCCCTCGCGCGTCGGCGTCGCGAGCGCGCTGATCGTGCGCTCTGCGATGCGGGTGAAGAACTCGTGCGGCACGGCACGCCCGCTCCACCACGCCGGATCGCCCGGGTCGTAGACGAAGATCAGGTCCAGGTCCGAGGCATAGGCGAGCTCGCCGCCGCCGAGCGTCCCGAGCCCGAGCACGGCGAGGCCCTCGCTCTCGGGCGCGTCGGGCACCCCGCTGCGCGCGAGCACCTCGCCGCGCGCGATCGCGAGCGCGGCGGCGAGGCAGGTCTCGGCAAGGCTGGTGAGCTGGCGCCCCACCTCCGCCGGCTCGAGCGTGCCCTCGATGTCGTGCACGCCGATGCGCAGGAACTCCTCGTGGCGGAAGCGGCGCAGCGTGTCGAGCCGGGCCTCGAGGTCGGGCGCCGCGGCGAGGCGCGCCCCGAGCTCGGCCGCCATGTCCTCGCGCGCGCGCACGATCCGCATCAGGTCGGCGCGCACCAGGCTGTCGAGCAGCTCGGGATGGCGGAGGAAGAACGCCGAGAGGAACTCGCTGGTCGCGAAGAGGCGGACGAGGAGCCGCATCACGCCCGGGTTCTCGAGCAGCAGGTGGAGGTAGCTCGTGCGCGCGCCGATGGTGGAGACGAAGGTCGCCAGGTGGTGGAGGGCGCGCTCGGGCGCCGCCGAGCGCGCGATCTCCGTGAGCAGCGCCGGCGCCAGGCGCACGAGCGCCGCGCGGCGGCGCGCCGAGGCGGGCGCGTGCGGCGGCCCGTCGCGCAACAGGCGGAGCTCGCGGTACGCGGCCTCGAGGTCCTGGAATCCGAGCCGTCCGAGGCGCGCGTAGGCGCGCTCGCGCTGATCGAGCTCGTCGATCAGGAGGGCGAGCTCGGGC